>NZ_PNCZ01000028.1:0-187182 GCF_005887425.1 Pseudoalteromonas sp. S2721 | reverse complement strand
ATTTAAGCGGAATGGTATAACAGGTTAGCGATCTCTAAAACGGCTTATACCAACCCGCAATAATACTTAATCATTTTGAGGGATTAAACCTGTCGTTAACTGCGTTAAAAATTTCTCATTTAGAACAACTAAATAACGAAATTTTTGCCTTGTTATCAACGAGGTTTTATTGCCTCAAAATAGACTACTTAATTAAGCTGATTGGTATAATTCTGTGATAAACTGCCAGCAATTCGTTTTTTATTTTGGTTTTTTCTTGTGTCGTCAAATTCGTATTCTTTGTCTTTATTAGCGCATCCTCCTGTTGCCAAAAAACAGCCTCATCCATTAACTACTCATCAACTAACTCGCACCGATAACTATTATTGGATGCGTGATGATGAGCGTGAAAATAAAGATGTATTAGCGCACTTAAACGCCGAAAACGATTATTGCGATGAGCAACTCGCCGATATAAAGCCACTGCGCGAACAATTATTTAATGAACTAAAAGACCGCATTGTAAAAGACGACAACACGGTACCCGTGAAAGATGGCCAATATTGGTATCACTCAGAAGTACGTGGCGACGATGAATATGCACGTCATTATCGCAGTAGCTCAATAGAGGCGCGCGACAAGCACTTGCTGTTAGATGTAAATCAATTAGCTGGCGATTACGAATTTTATGAATTAGGCGAAGTTGCAATTAGCCCTGACGAGCAGCTACTTGCATACTCTGAAGACACTGAAGGTCGTCGTATTTATACCGTGCGTTTTAAAAATATTGCCAGCGGTGAGATGTTTAGTGATTTGCTGGAAAACACCGAAGGCCAAGTGGTGTGGGCTAATGATAATAAAACGGTGTTTTATGTGAAAAAAGACCTGCAAACCTTATTGGGTTTTCAGGTTTACCGCCATGTTTTAGGCACCCCGCAAGCTGATGACGAACTGGTTTATGAAGAGCAAGATAAAAGCTTCTTTATGGGGCTTGGCAAAAGCCGCGATGAAAGCCTGATCATAATTGACCTTGCGACCACAGAAACAAACGATACGTGGGTGCTTGATGCCAATAACCCAGAGGGTGAATTTAGCGCCTTAATGCCACGCGAAGAAGGTCATGAGTTCGATGTCGATAAGCTAGGTGATACCTTTTACATTGTTACCAACTGGCAAGCGAAAAACTTTCGCTTAATGACCGCGACGCAAAGCACCATTGCCGATAAAAATCGTTGGCAGGAGCATACACCACATCGCGAGAACGTATTGTTAGAAGGGGTCGAAATTTTCAATGACTACCTTATCCTCACCGAACGAGAGCTTGGCCAAACACGTTTTGTGGTGGTGGATCAGCAAGCAGGGCGTCTTACTTTAGAGTTTGATGACCCTTGCTATTATGCTGCTATTGCCATGAACCCTGAGCCGAATGTGAGCTCTGCGCGTATTTACTATTCAAGCTTAACGACGCCAGGTTCTTTGTATGATGTTGATTTAAAAACAGGTAACAAAACCTTATTAAAACAACAGCAAGTATTGGGTGATTTTAACCCAGAGCATTATCGCTCAGAACGTTTAATGGTTACTGCAAGAGATGGCGAGCAAGTGCCGGTATCTTTGGTTTATCGTATCGACCAATTTAATAAAGATGGAAGTAATCCGCTGTTGCAATATGGCTATGGCGCGTATGGTATTACCATCGATCCTAGTTTTTCAAGTAGCTCACTAAGCTTGCTTGACCGCGGTTTTGTTTATGCGATTGCACATATTCGTGGTGGTGAAATGCTAGGGCGTCACTGGTATGAGCAAGGTAAAAAGCAATATAAGCAAAATAGCTTTAGCGATTTTATTGATGTTACGCATGCGCTTACTGAGCAAGGCTATGCACACCCAGAGAAAGTATTCGCGTCTGGTGGCAGTGCTGGTGGCTTATTAATGGGCGCTGTGGTTAACCAAGCACCTGAGCTTTATTTAGGTATTGGTTGTCATGTGCCATTTTTGGATGTGCTAACTACTATGCTAGATGAGAGTATTCCACTGACGACCAATGAATACGACGAATGGGGTAATCCAAATGATCCTGCGTTTTATGATGTGATTCAGGCTTACTCACCGTACGATAATATTAAGCCACAGGCTTACCCTAATATTCTTGTTACAACAGGGTTTCATGACTCTCAAGTGCAATACTGGGAGCCAATGAAGTGGGTTGCTAAGCTACGTGAGCTTAAAACCGATGACAACATTTTGGTATTTAAAACCGACATGGATGCAGGTCATGGTGGTGCATCGGGTCGCTTTAAAAGCCTTGAAGAAAAGGCATTAGAAATGGCCTTTTTTATTGCTTTATTATCGAATAAAGGCTTAGATAAATAGGTAAATAAATTTTATAAGCGTAAACTTAAGTTGTATTTCAAAGGGGTAAGCATGTTTAAAGCCCATGGTGATTGGCGTTATTTTGTTGAGCCGCCGGTGATTTATGTGGAAATGAGTGGCAGTTTTAATAAAGAAGCCGTTGCTTCATTTAGTATTGAAGTTGCTCAAGAAATCATGAAGTACCCAGAGTTTTCAATTCAGTATGCTGTGGTTAATTTGGAACAATTTGAATTAGCAACTGCCGATAGTATTGAAACTGCTAAGGTTTACTTTCAGGCTGTCAAAGCACGAGGCTACAAACGCGTTGATTACATCAAAGCGAATATCATTGCCCGCAATTTATTAGAAACAGTTTGGTCTGGTGTCGAAATGGATATTAACTTTCACCAAGACGCTGAAAGCTTTTTTCAAATAAGACCCGAGTACGATAATTTAAGAAAGTGGTTAAAATAATACCTTCTGAATATAAAAAAAGCCCTCAAGAGAGGGCTTTTCCGTGTCAATTCTGAATATTAACCTAGGTAAGCTTTTAACATCCAAACAAGTTTCTCTTGTTCTTTAATGTAGTCGCCCATTAATGATGCTGTACCTTCGTCATCTGCATCACCAGCTTGTGCTAAGATTTCACGCTGCATTTGAATAAGCGTGCTGTAACCTGCTAAAAGGTTTTCTACTGCAGCAGTGCCTTCAGTGATATTTTTAGCTTCACTGATCTTACTTGCTTCAATGTATTCAGAGAATGCATGTACCGGTGTACCACCTAACGTTAAAATACGCTCTGCAATCTCGTCTACTTTCTCAAGTAGTAAGTTATAAATTTCTTCAAATTTAAGGTGTAATTCAAAAAAGTTACGACCTTTGATATTCCAATGAAAGCCGCGTGCGTTCATATATTGAATTTGGTAGCAGCTTAGTAAAGAGTTTAGTGAATTTACGATATCTTCACTTTTTGCGCTGTTTAAACCAATTGCATTTACCTGTGACATAGATTGCTCCTTAAAAAAACCGTTAAGTGTTTACTTGCTAGTGCTTGGTGTTAAGTATTAGCCATCTTGGTTAATCTGTAAAATGGTTTAATTCGAACACAGTGATAGGTTTTACCTATCAAAGGTTGGTGTTGTCCATTTATGCACTATCAATATAACTTTGAATTACTTTTAATAGACTTGGGGCAACTGAGCAAAAAATCTACCTTATTTTACGAATATTTTAAAATTAGGCAGAAAGTATGATCTAAAACAAGGTTTGCACCTGCTGAGAAACACGCTGATTTAGAACTTGATTTAGGTCAAAAAAACAACGAACCAGAAGCGCATAATGACTTTACCGCATTTAACCAGGAGAAGAAAAATGGACGGTAAAACAGTTAAAGAAAACAAAGCTGAAATAGTCGTTGTCGTGATCGCATTACTTGCATTTGTTATCGGTTTGGTAGGTCATCTAGCAGGTGCTAGCTTCGCAAACTTTGATACCTTTGGCTATATTGCAGCACCTGTACCATTGATCTTAGGGATCATTGTTTTAATCTCATATAAAGTGGCTGCAAGTGCTGAAGATTAAAGTATCACTCACTTTGATTTATAAGCTTAATGATGTAATCCATCACTTGGCGTGAGTAGATCATACTGGTGTGACTCAAATGAAACACCTTATGTTCTGCCATGCCATTGAGCTTGGTTTCATCTATCAAAACTGTACCATCAGAGACACTGCCTTTAGCAATCAGTGGCATTAGCCCTATGGGTAAGTCACCAGCAATACTATAAAGCTTGGCATTAAACGGCCAATTGCCATTCTCAGATAATAGAAACTCCACGCTATTTTTTAACAGCATTTCAAAGCCCTTCAGCTGCATTTGTTTGGCAATATGGCTGCCTTTATGCGGGGTGCCTAAGGTGATCACCTTTTCGACATGGCGGCTTTGAAGAGAATTGGCCTCTAAGTAAGCGCGAGCAACCAAGCCGCCCATTGAGTGGCAAACTAAGGCGGTAGGTTTACCACCAATAAAGCGATCAATCTTATCGAAAATCGCCGCTCTATCGGGAGAGAGCGTGTTATAGGTCAAATTGAGTATTTTTAGTCCTGACTTTTCAAGACGCGCGCACAGTGGGCGCATCACAAAGCCTGACATATATAGTCCGTGTAATACTACAACTTGCCTAATAGCCATCGCATTCCTTACATTAACTGTTGCGGTTTAATTTCGATATTTGCTGTGTCTGAGCTAACCCATACTTCACCGTCTTGAATGGTAATAGTGAGCTTAATATTACGATCAGCTAAGTCGGCTAATGCCTGAGTCGCAGCATAATCGAGACTAAAAATACTTAAGTTTTTAAAATCATACAACTTAGGTTGATGTTTTTGCCACCAAATCGCTTGGTTATTTTCACCATAGGTATATAAAACAACTTGCTTCGACTTATTGCAGGCTTTTTTCAGGCGTTTTTCATCAGGTAAACCAAGCTCAACCCATAATTCAATTTCTTCGCTATAGTTAATGTGCCAAAGCTCAGGTTCATCATCGGCGCATAAGCCTTTAGTAAACTCTAAGCCTTCACGGGCATTTAGTGCAAAAGCCAACAAGCGGATCATCAAGCGTTGTTCGGTTTCTGATGGGTGTTGTGCCAGAGTTAAATTGAAATCTTGATAAATGTGGCGATCCATATCGCTTAACGATAATTGCGCTTTAATAATGGTTGATTTAAGAGCCATAACTGCTTACTTGAAAAAATTTGCGTCATTATAGCGCAATTCGTTGCCGAGCCAGTTAAAATACCGTGAAATTATCTTGTAGGAGTTAAAAATGGCCATCCAGTGGTTCCCGGGTCACATGAACAAAGCCCGAAACGAAATTAAAGAAATCATGCCACAGATGGATGTGATCATTGAGGTACTTGATGCCCGTATTCCTTACAGTAGTGAAAACCCAATGGTTACTGCGCTGCGTGGCGACAAGCCGGTGATCAAAATCATGAACAAGGCGGACTTGGCTGATCCTAAGTTAACGCAAGCTTGGAAAGACTACTTTGAGCAGCAAAGTGGTGTGAAAGCGATTGATTTTGGTAATGATAAAGCGGGTGAAGTGCACCGTATTAATGAGCTTTGTAAAAAGTTAGTGCCGCATAAAGTAGGCGCTGATAAACAAATTAAAGCCATGATCATGGGTATTCCAAACGTTGGTAAATCAACTCTTATTAATACCTTGGCCGGCCGTATCGTGGCAAAAACAGGTAATGAACCTGCGGTAACCAAAGCGCAGCAACGTATTAAGCTTGACGATGGCATTATGCTTTACGACACGCCAGGTATGTTATGGCCTAAAGTAGAGAACGAAAACTCTGGTTATCGTTTAGGGGCAACTGGTGCAATTCGTGATACCGCTATCGACTACGAAGAAGTGGCAAGTTACACCGCTGAATATTTACTGCATGCATACCCAGAGCTTTTAAAAAGCCGCTATAAAATTGATGAGCTACCAGAGTCTGACTGGGAGTTTGTTGAAATGGCAGGTAAAAAGCGTGGTTGTATCCGCGGTGGTAATCAAATCGATACTTACAAAATGTCTGAAATTCTTATCAACGAATTACGCGATGGCATTATTGGTCGTATTACCATGGAAACACCGGCCATGCGTGAAGAAGAAGAGCAAATGGTTGCACAGCTTCGCGCTGCTGCAGAGGCGAAAAAAGCCGCTAAAGAAGAAGAGAAAAAACAACGCCGTGCACGTGCACGTAAGAACCGTCGATAAAGTTAACGCATTAACTTTTAGACATAAAAAAAGCCCTGCAAGGGCTTTTTTAGTTTCATATCTACCGTCACCGATATGAGCAATGTAGCAAGTAAAATAAGTAGGGTCGCTTATATGTCGCCAATATCAAGGGGCGTTGCGATTAGCAACATATAAGCTAAAGCTTTAACGTGGCGACACGCGTTTCTGGGGAGAAACAAATTCAATCTCAACAAGTCATCATACTTCGCTTGGCTTGTTGAGATTAATTATCAATTAGGTTTGTGATGCTGTCAATACTTTTTTGAAAATAATTCTCATTTAGTTTTATTGCAGGTTTTGTACGAATTTCAGACATAAAAAAAGCCCTGTAAGGGCTTTTTGAGTTTCATATCTACCGTCACCGATATGAGCAATGTAGCAAGTAAAATAGTAGGGCGATCACCTGTTGCCAATATCAAGGGGCGTTGCGATTAGCAACAGGCGATCTTAGCTTTATCGTGGGCCACACGTGTTTCAGGGTCGAGAAACAAATCAGTTTATTCCGAACAAGTACTTTATCGTCTTGTTGATAGTGATTATCAATTAGATTTACATGTCTGTCAACACTCAATTGAAAATAATTCTCATTTCTTTGTGTTTGTTTTTTAAACTTCCGTAATACAATGCATTAGCACTAAAGTTAGGCTGTAAATTACGTGCAATAAAAACTATGCTGGGGCTATAACAATTAAAATAATCACATGCGATGTTCTCAATTTGGTCAATAAGCCTTCTTGCAATTGTATACCTGGCAATTTTATTTGCGGTTGCAGGCTGGGCTGATAAAAGAAAAGTATTGCCTTTTAAAGGCTTAACCTATGGTTTATCACTTGGGGTGTATTGCACCTCTTGGGCGTTCTTTGGCACCACAGCACAAGCTGCATACAACGGTTGGTGGTTGGCTCCGACCTATGCAGGCACTATCTTGTTATTCATTTTTGGCTGGCAAGTCTATTGCCGCATAGCGCATATTTGTCGGCAGCAAAAAATAACCTCAATGGCAGATTTTATTGCGACCCGATATGGTCAATCGTCGAGTTTGTCTGGGCTCATTTCATTGATTTCAGTGATTGCCATTGTGCCCTATATCTCTTTACAGCTAAGTGCAACTGCACAAAGTATCAACTTACTTACCGACCGTGCTGCCACACAAAGCCATGAAGTATGGGCCGACAGTACTTTTTACATCACGATTGTATTGGCACTGTTTGCTATTTTATTCGGCGCGAGGCGGTTAAAGCCCAGCGAACATAATCCTGGTTTGATTGCCAGTATAGCCTTTGAATCTGTGGTTAAATTATTGGCGTTTTTAGCGGTGGGTTTGTATGTGTGCTTTGCTTTATTCGACAGCCCTGTGGCACTGTTTGAAAAAGCGCATGACCTAAATATTGATCAGCAAGTGGCTGCCACACAAAGTCCAACCTATGTGTATGTTGCTCATACTTTGCTTGGTATTTTGGCGACCTTATGTTTGCCAAGACAATTCCACATGAGCTTTATCGAAAAAAATAACGATAAAGAGCTGGCCTCGGCGCGTTGGCTATTTCCGATTTACCTCTTACTTATTAACCTGTTTATTCTACCGATTGCATACGCCGGATTAATTTACTTTCAAGGTCAAAAAGTCGGCTACGACACCTTTGTATTGGCTTTACCTATGGCAGCTGATGATGCCTTTGTGGCGTTATTAGCCTTTTTAGGTGGCTTTTCAGCGGCAACAAGTATGGTAATAGTGTCATCAATTGTGCTTTCAGTGATGATCACTAATGACTTTATTAACCAATTTATTTTACGCCGCTCGCAACTTACATCGAGCAGTCGCGGGCTTGATAAAAATAACCTATTACATGCACGTAAAATCGTTATCGTATTGATTTTATTGCTAAGCTATTTCACTCACCGAGTGCTGGGCGAAAGTACAACCCTTGCCAATGTGGGTTTGATGTCGTTCACCTTAGTCGCGCAATTTTCGCCAGCCATGATTATAGGCTTATGGTGGCGACAAGCATCGTGTCGCGGTGCGCAATTAGGGATTTTAAGCGGTTTTATTATTTGGGGTTATACACTTTTACTACCGAATATCGCCGGAGGTTTAGGAAGCGATAGTTTATGGCTTGTAAATGGACCTTGGGGAATAAGCTGGTTAGCGCCAACCGACTTATTCTCATTAGGCATGGAAAGCATTAGCCAAGCTTTATTGCTATCGCTAGGTGCGAACTGTTTAGTGTATTTCTTAGTACCGTTATTTAGTCGAGCAACCTTAGCTGAACGCTTGCAGAGCAATAAGTTTGTGTCGCAGCTTAGTGATTCTCGAGTGAGTAATCATCTACAGCCTTTGAGTTACCATGATCTAGGTGCACTATTGCAACGATTTGCCGAAAAAGAAGCGGCACAGTCTTTGGTAAATCATTACTTTCCGGATGATAAAAGTAAGTGGAAACGTCCTGCCAATGTTGAGTTAGAACTATTAGTTGAGCGTGAGATGTCTGCGGTGATCGGCGGCGCATCGGCACGGCTTATTTTAGATGTGGCTAAGAATGAGCAGCGCCAGCCTCTAGAGCAGGTTGCTGAGTTTGTTGACGAAGCAAGCCAAGTGCTTAAATTTAATCGTGACTTACTGCAATCAACAATCGAAAATATTCAACAAGGGATCAGTGTAGTTGATAGTGAGCTGCGCTTGGTAGCTTGGAACCAAGGCTACAAAAACATGTTCGCCTACCCAGATGATGCGCTTTACATAGGCCGCCCGGTTGCCGACATTATTCGTTTTAATGCCGAACGCGGTTTATTTAGCGGCGAGAGCATGACCAGCGAAGTTGAAAAACGCTTAGCCTATTTACGCCAAGGCAGCGCTTATAAATACCAGCGCTCGCACAATGATGGTCGCGTGTTTGAAATGCAAGGTAACCCACTGCCAGGTGGCGGCTTTGTAACAACCTATACCGACATCACCGAGTTCGTAAAACAACAAAAAGCGTTAACCGAAGCCAATGTTAGCCTTGAAGAAAAAGTCGCAGCACGCACCTTAGCATTGACTCAAGCAAACCAAGAGTTGTCGATGGCAAAGCAAGTGGCGGAGCAAGCAACGGTCAGTAAAACGCGCTTTTTTGCCGCTGCTAGCCATGATTTACTGCAACCTTTCAATGCTGCGAGCTTGTTTTGTTCTTTAATGAATGAAAAAGCCCAAGACACCGAACTTAAAGAGCTGGCGATGAATATTAAGAATTCATTGGGCAGCGCCGAAGAGTTATTATCGAGTATTTTAGAGTTAACTAAGCTCGATTCGGGCTCGTTTAAAGTACAAATGAGCGAGTTTGCTGCCAGCTCGTTGGTTGAACCATTGCGTAATGACTACGAAGCCCTTGCCCGCGAAAAAGGCTTAAAGTTTATTATTGAAACCTGCGATGTGCGCTTGCATACCGACAAAGCACTGCTGCGACGAGTGCTGCGTAACCTTTTGAGTAATGCGATTCGTTATACTGAGCAAGGTGAAGTGCGCTTAAAAATGCAGTACGACGATGATCATGTATCCTTTATTGTTGAAGACACAGGGATTGGGATTGCATCGAGCGATCAACAAACTATTTTCCAAGAGTTTAAACAGCTTGGTGCAAAGCCAAGCGCCGAGGGGTTAGGCTTAGGGTTGGCAATCACTAAACGTATATGTGACTTACTTAAAATACCCTTAGTGATGGGGTCTGAACTTGGTAAAGGCACGCAATTTACCCTTACCCTGCCTTGTAGAGTGAGTACTGCGCCTGCGCAAGCGAAAGGCGCTGAGGCATCACAAGAAACAGAGCTGGGGCAATTGCGTATTTGGTTGCTTGATAACGACCGCAACGTGTTAGAGGCATTAAAGCAGCTACTCGAAAATTGGGGCTGTGAAATTTCAATAGCCACTAACTTAGCGGAGCTTGAGCAGTTAAAGGCAAGTCAAGCCCTGCCGCAATTGTTGATTATTGATTATCAGCTTGATGATGGAGTAACGGGACTTGAAGTGATTGAGCAAGCGGCACTAACACGCTTACCAGCCATCGTTAATACCGCGAATCATGATGAAGGCATACGCGAGTTAGTGCTCGATGCGGGCTATCCATTGCTTTATAAGCCTCTGAAAGCGCCCGCCTTAAAACGCATGATTAAGCGACTGACTTAATCTGCGTTTTGCTCAGTTGCTAAGGTTGACTCTTTGAGGCGTTGCTTAACCTTGGCAACAAAGCGTCTATCTAGGTCGTCTTCATTGCTTAAGAATAAAAGCATCTCATTACCGTCATGATCAATAACGGTAAGTGAAGATGTTGTTAGAGGACTTTTTGCATAGTCTGCTTTCACTTCTTTTATTTCATTAAAGTAGAGCAGATCTTTTTCAATTACACCTTGTTCATTTTTCCAGTAACTAAAAAGCGTATTTTTCGTCATGCCATTGCCATCATCTCTGAAATCAAAAAATGCATCGCTATAAAAATACTCCACATTTTCATCACTAGGCATAATCTCTTGACGCTTTAAAAAGTTAACCTGATAAGACCAAAGTTTGTCACCTGTAACTATGGTTGAATTAGGCAATAAGTATAATTCAGCAATTAGCCCATAAAGTAGTAAAGGCGTCGCGAATACAGAAATTAGCAGCTGTCTTGCACGCCATTTTGAGTTGTACTCTAACGCATCTTTAGGTTGGTTAAGGTTTTGAATGTAGTTAACAATTGGTAGCCACAATAAAGGAATGATTAAGAATAGCCACATACCATAGTCACCTAGTGAACTTGCTATTTCACATACAATAATCATTAGCCAAATTACAAAAGCAACCGCAGTTGGTAATATTTTATTTTTGTTAAAGGTTTGTTCGCTATGTTTTATAAGTTGAAGAAACAGTGCAAAAAAGAATAAAGGCGCAAAAATACCTCGGGCAATGGGCATCATATGGCTGTTTTGTTGCTGCTTAATAAACTTCCAATTGCGATAACTCCAGTAATTAATAAATATGCCCAAGCTGAATAAACTATAAAGGTAAAATTTACTGTTGCTTACAGGGTAAAACTGCACACCTTCAAATTCTGGACGTTTTCGAACTTCAAAACGCCAAGCCGCGATGAAAAAGATGATTGCCGCTAAGTAACTTAAAATAAAAACGCTATACCAGTTGGTTTCGTCATCTACTGGTGTGGTTGTGGCCCTATTTGTGCCGTATTTAATGATGCCGTAATGGGTCGCGTTATTGAGTTTTTTGCGCTCGCTTAGGTAAAGGTCTATTTGATCGGCTGGAATATGATCCTGCTTAGCACTGTAATCAAAGTATAAGGTCAACACTGAGTCTTTAAATGTTACGCGCTTTTCGAGATGAAAAAATGGGTTGTCGATCGTGACCTGCTCATCATCAAACTGCCAATTAGAGTCCGTAAACGTAACCTTTATGGTTGTTTCGATATTATTTGGGTAACGAAACCACATTGGTGCATTGTTTCGCTCTCGCTGCTCCGGCTTATAAACTGAGTTTTGAATTTCACTGGCGTAAAAGTCGTTTTGAAAATCATTACCCTCAGGTCGCCAAAAGTTATCAATAGTATAGTGCTCATTGGTAATTAGCTGACCGGTGTCCTCTGGGGATTCAACTAGCATAGGTTTGGCAGTTTTTAAGCCTTTGTAGGTATCTTGATAATATTCGCGGTAATCATCTTCTATGCTTTTTAAGCTGTTTTTAGCGATTGAACTGCGGCGGCTAATTGCTTCAAAGTCACCGTATTTATATTGAGTTGAGAAACTAACTGGCTCATCAATACCTTCTGGGATCTGATAATTATCAAAAACCTGTATGCGTTTTAGGGCAGGCTCAGTGAACATATCCGTAAAGCCTGTTTCACCTTGTTTAATTATTAACGCTACATCGTAGTTCGGTTGAGCTAAATTTTCTAAATCGCCGCGTTGATACGAAATGGTCGGATCAAGCCAATATCGTTTACCTTGATGCTCTAAGGTGACAATGACATGGTCAAATAAGCTAGGAGAGACCGGTAAACTAGCAGTACGTTTTCGGTCTTCAGTGTTAACTAAAGCAGGATGAGCCTCTACCCCGAGCGCTTTAAGTAAAGAAATGAGCAAGACGGTTTTGTCTTTACAGTCGCCATAGCGCAGTGCCAGAGTTTCTGATGCTGGAGTAGGCTGGTGTGAGTTGGTGCCCATTTCTAGGCCCAAATAACGTACTTCGTCTTGGCTAAAGCGCAGGGCAGCCACAATTTGAGACTCTAAATCGGCATGTTGAAACTTAATTTGACGAGCAATTGTTTCAATAGCAGGGCTCACTTCGATGGCAGATTGGTACAAAGGTAACGACCAATTGACTACCTCTTGCCAATTATTTACTTCAGAAAAGTACACTTCCTTGTAAGGCGAATACCAATGCGGTACTTCGCTTGCAGAGCTAAGGGTCGGCTCATTGTGTTGGCTAATCTGGTAGTCAAAACCCGTATCTAGCTTGGTTTTAGTAACAGGCGACTCGCCATTTATAAAGTTGATATATAAGGGCGTAGGCTTTTGCCACTGTACCCGCATAAATTGCTGCACTATCGGCACCGACCAGTTCAGTGTGCGCTTGGTGCTGAAGTGTTGATAAACCGGATTACTGCCCGAAACCGTATAGCTGTAATCTAAAATATCCATGACCCGCATATCATCAATAATGACATTTAGGCTTAAGGTGCCATTGTATATACGACTTGCTAAGTCAGTCTCGCGTTGTAACACCTGTAGCTCGGCACTATTTAGTTTATCTATATATTGGCCGTCACGAATAATGCCTAAACTATTGAGCGTAAGAGATTGATAATTTGGGTCAAAATCAATATTCAGCTGGCTAATATAATCAACCCCAGACTGATTGACCGCTTGCATTACAGTACGATTAAAGCGTTGCTGTGGGGCTTGCTCAGATACCTGAAGCTGAGTGTCGAGCATCAGGTAGAAAGTCCCGTCTCGTATTTGGTCTCGAGGAATCTCAGGGGTGAGTAACTTATGTTGTTTTACCCAGTTAGCTGCGGGCGCAACTTGATACTCTTCTGCGGCTGCAAAGCAGCTCACAAAGAATAAAAAAACAGCCAGTAGCTTAAGTTGTAAGTGCATCCATTTCATTGTTATTTTCTAATTACGTTTAGCTTTATATGACAAATTACTGAATTTCGCTGCATGAGCCAAATAAAATTCACTATTTAGGGCTTTTTTAATTTGGCTCATATAAATGCCTAGAAAATGGCGCTGAAGTTTTGCTTTTTATTTAGGTTTATCTAAGCGTGTGAAAGCCACATTTGTAAAATAAGTTAGCAGGGCACAGTAATTATAGCTTGTGTGCCTTGCTGGGGTTTTGAATTTATCGATAACTCAAAACCTTGGTTGCGCACAAGTTCTCGGGTGATCACAAGCCCGATGCCTGTGCCATTTGCTTTGGTTGAGTAAAATGGTACGAACAAGTTATCGGGGTTTTGAATACCACAACCTTGGTCGCTAATTGCAATATTTAAGTTATCACCTTGCCTTGACCAAGTGAGGGTTGGGGCAGAATTGCTGCCTGCTTCAAAGGCATTTTTTATCAAGTTGATCAATGCTTGTTCTAGCTGACCAAAGTCGGCATTAACATGTAACTCTTCGCTGCTATTTATTACTAGTTCAGGAAAGATAGCGTTTAAACGTGTGTTTAGTTGCTCGCTACTGATTGTTTGTTTTTGTGCGGGTGGTAGCTTGGCAAATGCACTGTAACTGGCTACAAAATCAAGCAAGTGTTGAGCGCGTTTTTCTATTACTTGCAGCATATCTTGGGCGAGATCATCGTGACTGCTAATTTGTCCTTGGCGCTTGAGGGTTTGCAATGATTGACTCATTGAATAAATCGGCGTGAGTGAGTTACGTACTTCATGATTCAACACGCGAATTAAACGTTGCCAAACAAGTTGTTCGTTATCGCGAAGCTGTTGCTCAATTGAAAAGAAGGTTAGTAATTCAAAGTTTCTGCCGGTCCGCCAAAAAGTCTGCGATGAGATTTGAAAGCGTTGTTTAAACAGTGAGTCACTGTTTTGTTGCCATTCGCCATCATGCAGTGCAATGCCTAAGTCGCTGGCCGATTTACCTTCAATCTGGCGATGACTAATACTGTTGATAAACGCCTTATTACTAAAGTAAATCAAGCCATGGGGGTCTAGTATAACGATGGGTAAGTCCAGCATGCTGGCAAACTCAAAAACAAACTCTTCTGTTTGCATATAATGGCGTTTGTTCTTGGCTATTTTATTGCTGAGCTTGGCAAAATCTTGCTTAAGCGCTGCGACTCGTCCACTTTGATAAGACGCTAAATGCCAACTATTACTTTCGTCATTTGCCAGTGCATCTAGTTGCAGGCCAAAGCGTTCAACCACATCGGTGATCGCACGGTAGCTTTTAATTAAAGCAAAAGCGCTTATCCCGATAAACGGCAATAATAGGCTGATACTGGCAAACAAATCTAGTTCTAAGCTGAGCGAAAGGGCAATACCAAGTGCTAATAGCACCGCTATAACCATATAAAAATAGCGTCGAACACGCTGCTCTAACGACAACTTGCTACTCATTTAGCGTTCTACTTCTTTTAAATCGAGCTGATGTTTATCAATGCGACGATAAATAGCTGATTTACTTAATCCTAAAAACTCTCCTGCGGCGATAACATTGCCATTAAATTGCAGCAGTGCTTTTTGAATCATCTGTTTTTCAAGCTCTTCAAGGGGCAATAGTGGCAAAGCTTGTTCTGCATTACTATTTGTTTGCTCGCAACTTGGTTGATCTAAAATGAGGTCATTGGCTTGAACATTGTTGTTATCGCTCATGATCACCGCGCGTTCAATGCAGTGACTTAGCTCACGAATATTACCAGGCCAGCTGTAATTTTTTAGCGCGTTTAGGGCATCAGGACTTAGCGCCATATTCGCTCGTTGGTATTTTTTACCATGCACTAACAACAAGTGTTCTGCCAAGGGAGCGATGTCGTCTTTTCTGTCGCGAAGCGGTGGAATGTGTAGTTCAATGGTATTGAGTCTAAATAATAAGTCACGGCGGAATTCACCCTGCTCAATGGTCGTAGCTAATTCACTATTGGTGGCAGAAATAATCCGAACATCCGCGGTTTTGGTTTGGCTTGAGCCTAGCACTTCGAATTCTTTGCTTTCTAGCACACGGAGCATTTTACTTTGCAGCTCAAGGCTTAAAGTCGCAATTTCATCTAAAAATAAAGTACCGCCTTCGGCAATTTCAAAACGCCCTAGGCGGTCTTCTTTGGCATCAGTAAAAGAACCTTTCTTATGGCCAAATAATTCGCTTTCGAATAGCGTTGGCGCAATGGCGCCAACATTCACGCTGACATAGCGTTTATCAGCTCTGAGTGAATGCTGGTGAATATAATGTGCTAATAAGCTTTTGCCAGTGCCATTTTCGCCGGTAATTAAAATGCTGGCATCGGTTTTAGCTGCGCGCTCAGCTTTGGCAAGCAACAGCTGCATGATTTCTGATTGAGCTATGTAATGTGCTTCTGTGTCACTGGTTAGCGCCTTTAAGCACGCGTTGTCGTGATTACTTTGCTTGAGCTTGAGTTGTTGTTGCACAACGGCGGTTAAGCGTAAGTTATTCCATGGCTTTTCAACAAAGTCGACAGCCCCTAATTGCATGGCTTTAACAGCGACATCAATGCTGGCCCATGCGGTCATGACAATGACAGGTATGGTCGAACCTAATTGATTTAGTTGCTTTAAAAAGCGTAACCCTTCTTCACCTGAGGTCGTGTCGAGCTTGTAGTTCATATCAAGCAAAATCAGGCTAATGTGCTCCGATTTTAATAATTCAAGGGCATGTTCAGGGCCTTCGGCCTCAAGGCAATGTAAGCCCAGTTGTTGTAATGCAACAGTAGCAGCCAGACGCACATCAGCTTGATCGTCTATGACTAAGATTTTGTCCATGATGTTTTCTTATTATCCTGTTGAGGTGGCTTAAATTTAAGCCACCATTTTGTGCTGTTAATCGTTACGTAGTGCGGCCATAGGTTTTGCTTTAAGCAGTAAAACCAAAGGTCTAAAGCAAGCGAATAGCGCAATACATAAGGTAATACTCCAAGCGAGTAATTGCAGTCTTACATCAAGTATCAGCCAAGACATTAGCTGTCCTTGTAACATGTAAAAACCCACTATTACTGCGGCGAGAGCAACCGCAAAACCAATGAGCACAGGGATAATAGCTTCAACACTCATCAGCTTAAATAAGCGCGCTTTTTTCGCACCTAATGCCATACGAATACCAAACTCATAGCGGCGCAGACCCAGGTTGTAGCTCAGTACCCCAAAAATACCGATTGCTGCTAATAATAGAGTAAATAGCGCTAAGGTACTACACAGAACCACGGTCAGTCGGCTCATGTACAGTAAATTGTCGTACTCTTGTTGCAGGTCATTAAACTGCCACATGGTTAGGTCGCTGTTTTTTTCTTTTAGCGTATTAAGTATTTGTTTATTAGTCAGCTTAACGCCTTCAGAAGCTTTGATAGTAAACATGTAGCTATACGGTGTCGCAGGCCACCAAATGTGACGACCAAACGATTCATCGTAGTATTTAGGGTGATTAAAATCTTCGGTTACACCCACCACTTCATACATCTTTTCTTCTAAGCCTTGGTAGCTCTTGCCGATGATATTTCGATAGTCTTGGCCTGGTAATAAGTTTTCAGCCACGCTGACCGATACCAGTATCTCGTTAGTTTCACCGCGTATTGCTTGTTCAGTAAAGGTGCGGCCAGCGAGAATTTTGGTGTTAACTAACACAAAGTAATCAGGCCCTACCCACTGACTAGGGAAGAAAACGGAGCTTTTACCGTTTACATCAGTCAAGGTGTTGGCGTTTTGTCTTTGCGAAACCGGGCTATGACCCAGGGCAACATCATCAATGCCTTGGCTATCAAGCAAAACCTGCTTGTATTGCAGCATATGTTCGTAGCGCTCAGCCAATGACATCTGATTATTTGGCTGGAAAAGGTTGGCAAAATATAGGTTTTCGGTATCACTGCCGAGTGGGCGGTTAATCGTGCCCATGGCTTTACTCACTACCATCACCGAAAAACTCACAAGCAGCGCGGCAACAAACATTTGTGAACCAATTAAAATACGCACTGTACGGCCAGATACCTGTGAAACCCCGCCTTTACCACTGTTCTGCATTTGCGTATTTAGGGTTTTGTAATTCACCAAACGCGCTGTAATTACAGAGAAAATATAAGCAAGAGCAATACACAGTATGATGGCAACAATGACCAACGTGCTATCCACGGCCAAGCTATTAACCAGTGGCAGTCGGCCTTCTGCTAGTACTTTAAATAAACGTATGCCCCATACCGATAAAAACAGCGCAATGCTTACCGATAAGGTCATTAAAATCAGTGACTGTAAAAAGATACTTTTAAATAATGTGCTGCGTTTAGCGCCTAATACCGCCTGCAAAGCGAGGGTTTTATGTTGAGCAAGAGCGCGTGAGAAAAACAACGTGCTTACATTAAGTACTGCAATAATCAGTAGCCCTACTGCACCGGCTAACATCATTAAGCTTAAGTCATCGTTATTACCCAGCTCAACGTCACGATACGGGGTTACTTCAGGTTTTACATCGGTGATCCCCCCGTTGTTTAGCCACTCTGATTTAACCGTATCAATTTGCTGTTTTAAATCGACTTTAACTTGATCTATGGTGACCCCAGGCTTTAAAACTGCAATCAGTTTTAGGTTTTTGAAAGTGTTTGTCCACGGGCTTTGCCAATCGTCATTGTGAAAGAAACGGCGGTCCGCACTGGATGGAAACCACACTTCAACGTCACTTGCTTTAAACATGTAGGGTGGGCTGAATGAGTCATCAACAACACCGACGATACGGTGAACGTAATCGGTTTCACCCGCCATGACTGAAAGTGTTTTACCAATAATGTTCGGGTCGCTGTTGTAATGCTTGCGCCAGAAGTTAGCAGAGATAACAACGCGGTCATCAGGAGTTTCGAGTGTTTCTCCAAGGTCAAAACCTTGTCCCATTAAAAATGGTGTGTTTAATAAGTCAAAATAGTTGCCGCCAACATACAGCACTGGTTCTTTCGGTTCGCCATCTAGGTTTGCAAAGATTTGCTCACCCGCATTGATCATCATACTTTGTTCAAAGCTTTGATTATGCTTAAGCCAATGCACCATCGATTGATAGCTTTGAAAGCCGGTAGCATCGTAGTCATCATAGGTAAGTGATTGCTCAACCACCACCATACGGCTTTCATCGTACACATCAAGGGGCTTTAAAAAGTAGCTGTTAACAAGGCTAAGCACCACAAACAAGGTGGCAAGAGTTAAAGCAAGCGTTGCGATAACTGCTGTTACAAAGCCCGGAGCATTCATTAATGATGCCCACGCTAAGCTAAATTGGGCGCGTGTTTTGGTTAATTTCATTACATCACCTCAGCGCTTTCAAGTGCATGCTCAGTATTGTCGCTGCTAGGTGCTTGGCGAGCTTCAGAGTAGGAAACAATTTCACCATCTAGCAATTTAAGTTGCGTTTTAGCACGTCCGGCATAACGTAAATCATGGGTTACCATACAAATGGTGGTGCCTTTTTTATTCAGCTCATCAAGCAAGTCCATGACGGCATCACCATTTTTTGAATCTAAGTTACCAGTTGGCTCATCCACCAATAAAATGCTTGGCTTGCCAGCCAGTGCGCGGGCAATAGCAATACGCTGTTGCTGACCACCTGATAATTGGTTTGGTTTATGCTGAGCACGATGGCCCATCTCAACTTCATCAAGGGCTTGTTTTACAGCAAGCTCAATTTCGCTTGGGCTCATGGCTGGCTCTCGATAAGTGAGCGGCAGTGCTACGTTGTCAAATACCGATAATTCATCAATTAGGTTAAACGACTGAAATATAAAACCAATGTGAAGGTTTCTAAGTTCAGCTTGCTGATCCATATCAAGGGTTTTTGTGTCGACTTCTTTAATGAAATAGTCGCCAGCAGTTGGGCTATCGAGTAAGCCTAATAATGACAGTAACGTCGATTTACCACAGCCAGATGGGCCGCTAATGCAGATATAGTCACCTTGGTTAATATTCAGGCTGATGTCTTTTAATGCATAGGTTTCAACATTTTGGCCGCGATAAACTTTGGCGATTTTGTTTAATGAGATAAGCGTATTGGTTTTCATAAACTGTCCTGTTCGATTTTTATTGTTGCCAAATGCTGCCATTTAGAAAGGTCTGAAATGATCAGCTGTTCGCCCACGGTGGCACCGCTCAAAAGTTGAATTTGATTGTCACTAAGTGTACCAAATTCGATATTGGTTGGCGTTGCTAACTGGGTATTTGGATTAAGTTTAAACAGCGTGGCTTCGCTGTGTGCTTGTGCTTTTTGTGGCACGTTAATGGTTAATGCATCGGGAATAATGTTGCTAACGACATAGCCTTCGATGCTTAAATCGGGGCGAGCATTAGCGGGCAGTGTGCCTTGTAAATCAAGTTCGATAATAACTCGACCATCGGTAACAATAGGGTCAATTCGGGTGACTTTGGCATCAACTTCACCGTGGTCTGCTTGGCTAAAAGTATTTACTTTCGCTGCCATATTGAGTGCCACTTTTTCGGCATCTGCTTGCTTAACGCTTAGCTCTGCTTTGAGTGCTTTATTTGAGCCAACCACCGCAAGGCGGGTACCGGGCACGAGGTTTTGGCCAAGTTCAACATTCAATTCTTGCAGCATGCCATCGATACCTGACGTTATTTGCAGCTGATCAAAAGCCTGTTGCTCAACTTGATAATTAAGCTCAAATTGGCTTAATAGTTCTTGCTGTATTTTGCTACGTTGTAAGTGCATTTCTTTAAGCTGTGCAAGGCGTTGTTGCTCGATACTTACGCGTTCTGTAAGCTGTGCAACGTTTAGCATGCTTCGTTTGTAATCGAGGCTTGAAACAATCCCTTGCTCGATCAGTTTGCTTTCAGCATCGACTCTAAGCTCTGCACTTTGCAGCTCACTTTTTAATATGGCGAGATTTGCTTGGCGCTCAAGTAGTTCACTTTGCTGGTTAATTCTTTGCTCATTAACACTGGCTTTTTGGCGAGCAAGTTCTAGCCGAGCGACCGATAAACGCTGCGCTTGCTGTGGGTTGACGAGGCTTAAAATCACTGTGTCTTTTTTGACGATAGTGCCGGGGTATACATGGATAGCTTCGACCATTGCGGTGTCGGTATTGGTTAAATAACGTTGATACTTTGGCTTTAAACGGCCAAAGCCACGTATTTTTACCACAAAATCGGCTTGTTCTACGGTTGCTATTTGCAGCTGGCTTGCAGCAACCACTGTGGGGGTTGTCCATTGATACACCATTAAAGCGCCAAGAGCCGATACGCCAATGGCTGCAACAGCCAGCCATTTTTTAGCTTTTGATTGCTGAGGTTTGCGTTTTAGTGTGCTGTCTAAATCCATGATACTGAGAAAAATAAATAATCATGGAATAGCTAAGGCGAGTTTTGTGCCAAAAGTTAAGGTGTTGAAAAGTAGTAACTTTTTATCTTTTGCAACGTGAGCTTTTCCCACTACTGGGAAAGCGAGTTTTAAAACTGGGAGTGAATGCTTAAATTAGCTTTCTTCGATTTTGCCAACCTGCGAAAGCTGGTTAAACAAAATGCCTGCTTGGGTGCGGTTATAGACATTAAGTTTGCGTAAAATCGCTGACACATGTTGTTTTATTGTGGTTTCTTGAATCGACATTTCAAAGGCGATTTGTTTATTCAATAAACCGTCGGCAATCATCGCTAGTACGCGGTATTGCTGCGGAGTTAGTTTTTCAAGGTTACGAGCAAATTCGCTTTGTTCGTCGTTGATCACCACATCGGTTAAATCCACTTCAGGTGGTAACCAAGTGTCGCCATTGAGTACATGACTAATTGCTTCACTAATAACATCTAAAGAAGATGACTTAGGAATATAGCCAGCAGCGCCAAGGCTCATCGCTTGTTTGATTATGGCGGGTGTCTCATTGGCAGAGACCATGATTACCAAGATATCAGGGTAGTGGTTACGCAGTTGCGAAAGGGCTTGCAGGCCATTTGCACCTGGGATGGTGAGGTCTAAAAATATCAGTTCAATCTCAGGATGAGCGCTTAACAGTGCAAACAAACCATCAATGTCACTGGTTTCTTTAATATGTTCTTCAGGCACTGATGTCGCGGCAGCTTGACGCAGCGCACTTCTAAATAACGGGTGATCATCGGCGATTATGGTGTTCACAGCTAAAGACATTCCCTCGATTCTCCAATGCGTTATGTTATAAGTGATTTTGCCTTTTGAAACAAGGTTTGCCTGAGGGGAAGTTTCAGACAAACCTTTCTCACACAAGGATTTAGATTCTATTTTAGAAACGGTAACCAACAGTGAAGGCTACAGTGCGAGGGTCGCCGTAGTAACCAATTAGCGTATTATCACCACCTAAACCTGGGGTGTATTTGCTGGTATCTGTTGGGTCTGTTGGATCCGGTGCCACGAACTGGTAACCACCAATCATGTACTCTTCGTCCGTTAAGTTTTTACCGTAAAGACCTGCCGTCCAGTGACCATCTGTGCTGTACCAAGTAATACCCATATTAAAGATACCGTAAGCATCTTGCGTTAGTAGGCTATCTTCTTCGAATAGCGCGTAGTCGCCTCTGTGGTAGTAGTTACCATTGATAACGAAGTCACCCATTTCTGTGTACATACGGTACGTTGCACCCAGATTAAAGGTTAAGTCAGGTGTGTTTGATACCGTAAAGCGGTCTGATTTATCGAATGCTTCACCGGTTTCTGGGTCGTAATCAATTACGTTATCGAAGTTACTATCGATGTAACCCACTGACGCATCAAAGCTGAGTGATTCTGATGCAACATAGTTTAGTTCAAGCTCGATACCATCTGAGGTTGACTCACCAATGTTACCTAAACGTTGGTTCAGATCTGCTGCGCTATCGCCCGGTAATACCGAAATATATTGACGGTCTTTATGGTCAAGGGTGAATAACGTGACGTTTGCACGTAAGTTGTTGTTCCACTCACTCTTCATACCGATTTCGAATGAATCGACGATTTCTGGCTTTGCAGCTGGCTCTGCAGTGGTTGCACGTGGATTGAAAGTACCTGACTTAAAGCCTTGCGCATAACTTGCAAAGAACATGATGTCACGATTGTACTGGTATTCAACGCCAGCACGTGGTGTGAAGCGTGACCATTCTTCTTCATCATCGAGTACCGTTGGTACAAGCTGACCTTCTGGGCGAGTGTAACCTGGTACCCAACCTGATTCAGGGTAAACAATGTCAAAGATTAGGCCATTGTTAACCTGCGCTTCTTTTTTGTCTTTGGTGTAACGTGCGCCGAGTGTCATTGACCATTTATCTGTTAAATCAATCGAGCTTTGGATATACGCTGCTTTACTGTTTGAGTTACTACAGCCGCTTACTTCACGAGTCAGACCCGGAGCACCTAGACTTTGACCTAAGATACCTAAAATAGCCTCAAATTGACCGCAAGATTCACCATCATAGTAGTAAATACCTGAAACCAATTTGTAGTTATCGCCTTGATGATTTAGCTGCAACTCGTGAGTCGTTTGCTCATCATCGTAAATAGCAGGTACGTCGAAAATTTGCAGTGACGTGTTATCAAAGTCGATATTGGTTGGTGAGTAGCTCTCACGGCTTGAACCGATATATTTAATGCTAGTGCTGTCAGTCATATCCCAACGAGCAGTTAGGCTGTAACCTTCGAGTTCAACTTTATTCCATGTTGGTAAGCTGGTGTAAGAGTCATACACGCTGTCTGGAACTGGTGCATCAGTAAGAATACTTGGTAGTAAACGGTAACCACCTTTTGCGTTTGATTTGTCTTCTGTTTTATCCCACGCGAGGCGGAAGAATAAGTCATCAGTCGGTGTGTATTCGAGTGTAACACGAGCTGCGGTTACGTCTTTGTTGTAGTTTTCGCGGTCTTGGTTATCAAGAGCCGATGTTAAAAACTCACCAAAGCCATCACGGTTAAGCGTTGCAAAACCAAAACCCACGTAAAGTTTTTCGTCAACAATCGGTAATTGGCCAGTGATTTTTAAATCTTTTTGGTTATAGCTACCTACAGTGCCTTGAATATTTAATGTTGCATCACCGCTCATTTCTTTGGTGACGTATTTAATGGCACCACCAATGGTATTTTTACCGTAAAGCGTCCCTTGCGGGCCGCGTAATACTTCGATTTGTTGAACATCAAGTAGATCAAGCACGGCACCTTGAGGGCGAGCAAGATAAACATCATCGATATAAATACCTACGCCTGGCTCATACCCCCAAAGTGGATCTTGTTGACCTACACCACGAATAAACGCAGTAATTGTAGAGTTAGTACCACGGCTTGCTTGCAAGGTAGTATTTGGCGAGAACTGCTGAACTTCGGTCATAACGACAATGCCATTTTCAGCCAGCTCTTCAGCACCAATTGAAGTGACTGCGACTGGCACTTCTTGCAGGTTTTCAACAGTTTTACGTGCTGTTACCTGAATACGTTCAAGTTCCCCTTTTTTTGCTGCAGGTTCGGCTTGTTCTGCCGCTTGAGTACTGACACCTGCCAAAGCAAGTGATACAGCCAGAGTAAGTGGCGCGACTTTTGGGTTAAGCTTTATCATGTTGTATTCCTTGTTATTGTTGTCATTAGTCTTATGGCCACTCACATCGATGTTGCCGAAGACTGAATAAGATTTGCCCGTGTCACCTGTCAGTTAATGTAGAAGATAGTTGCAGAAATTGAATTAGTACCATAGTGCTATACCCGCCACAGCCCTTTATTTATCAAGCAATGAAGCTATTTTTAAAGCAGATAGTACCTTAGTGTTATGTATTTTTTGAGCGCTTAGGGTAAGACTGAAAGCATTATTCCGATGTCACCTCATCTGTGTAATA
This sequence comes from Pseudoalteromonas sp. S2721, assembly GCF_005887425.1. Classification (NCBI taxonomy): domain Bacteria; kingdom Pseudomonadati; phylum Pseudomonadota; class Gammaproteobacteria; order Alteromonadales; family Pseudoalteromonadaceae; genus Pseudoalteromonas; species Pseudoalteromonas sp. S2721. The sequence continues at coordinate 163,062 of NZ_PNCZ01000028.1, read as the reverse complement.
ACAATAATTATAGGAATGTCTATGCTGAGCATGATAGGACTGTTAGGCGGTTTAATACTGCTGATCATTTTAACGCTGCGTGGGGTAAATTTATTTATCGCTGCGCCAATCTGTGCACTGTTAGTTGCACTTAGTAGTGGCATGGCCATTTTCCCTGTATCGGCAGATACAAACTTTATTAACGCCTATATGGATGGCTTTGCAGGCTTCTTAAGTGCGTGGTTTTTTATGTTCTTACTGGGGTCGTTGTTCGGTAAATTCATGGAAGACACCGGTGCTGCAGACAGTGTTGCAAGCTACATTGTGGGTAAACTAGGTATGAAGCATGCCGTTCTTGCGGTTGTGATTGCCTGTGCTGTTTTAACCTACGGTGGCGTGAGCGTCTTTATTGTTGCGTTTTCCGTTTATCCAATGGCATTAAGTCTGTTTAAAGATGCAAACTTACCGCGCCGCTTTATTCCAGCAACGCTGGCATTTGGTTCGGTGACCTTTACCATGACTTCGGCAGGCTCGCCAGAAATTCAAAACTGGATCCCGGTTAAGCACCTTGGTACGTCACCCTATGCAGCGTGGGAAGTGAGCTTAGTGGTCGCTATTTTCATGGCCACAGCAGGTTACTTTTGGTTGAACAAGATGATCAAAAAAGCCGTTGCTAATGGCGAAACCTTTGAAGCGCGTGATGATGATCCTGTCATTATTGAGCGTCGTCGTCCGCATCCAATTACGGGTGTGATCCCACTGATTGTGGTGCTGCTTTTATCATTTACGCTACATGATGTACTGCAGCAAACCGCGCTTATTGTCGCTTTGCTTGGTGGTGTACTGAGTATTGTGATTATCAATTTTAAGCATTTTCACGATATGGGTAACGCTATTAATGTTGGTACAACCGGCGCTTTAGTGGCAATCGGTAATACCGCTGCTGTGGTTGGTTTTGGCGCTGTGGCGAAAGTATCACCGGCATTTACCGCCGCTGTCGATGTGATGACCCATATGCCGGGGAATGAGTTGGTTGGTGCTGCGGTTGCGGTTAGTGTAATTGCTGGTTTAACTGGCTCTGCTTCTGGCGGGCAAGCCATTGCATTACCCCTTGTCGCACCAGGTTATTTAGACATGGGTGTAAACCCTGAACAACTGCACCGAGTAGTGGCAATTAGCTCTGGAGCCCTCGATACCTTGCCGCATAATGGTTATGTGGTCACAACAATACGCGCTATCTGTAAAGAAACGCACCAACGTGCGTATTGGTCAATGGCAGCGCTGACTGCGGTCATTCCGCTTATCGGTGTCGCATTGGCACTCGGACTCTTTATTTTCTTTTAAGGAACAGCAATGAAAACCAAATTAATAATTTTGCTATGGCTGGTTGTATTTAGTAGCACCGCGTTTGGCGCTGCAAACAAAGCCGACACCATGCTGGTGGAAAAGCAGCATTTTACGACAAAAGATTTTACCACTGTGTCTGGTGTGACGTTAGAGCAAGTGGATATTGGTTGGGAAAGTTACGGAAAACTAAACGCCAATAAAGATAACGTGATTTTAATCACTCATTACTTCTCTGGTACTTCTCATGCCGCAGGTAAATATAAAGCGGATGATGCCCTACCGGGTTATTGGGATGCGATTATCGGCCCAGGTAAAGCTATCGATACGAATAAATATTATGTGATTAGCTCAGATACCTTAGTGAATGCCAACTGGCATGATGAAAATGTAATCACCACAGGTCCTGCGTCAACTAATCCAAAAACAGGTAAACCTTATGGTTTGAATTTCCCTGTGGTTACGATTACTGACTTTGTGAATGTGCAAAAGCGTTTACTCGACAGCCTAGGTATCACTAAGTTACATGCTGTGATGGGCGCATCAATGGGGTCGTTTCAAGCACTTGAGTGGGCAACACGTTACCCAGATAAAGTAGAGCGTTTAATTCATGTGATTGGCGCTGCAACGATGGATGCATGGACAGTCGCGGCACTTGAAAAATGGGCGTTACCAATTCGTCTAGATAAAAACTGGCAGCAAGGTAATTACTACGGCAAAGAGCGCCCGTTAGATGGTTTAGCGGCAACCATGCTTAATATTACGCAAGATGCGATGCATCCAATTATTTATAACGCGAGCTTCCCTGACTTTAATGTATTGGATGAAGGTGCATTAAAAGATATTCGTACCTTGCCTAAGTTAAACCAAGTACTCGCTCAGCGCGCAATGGCACGAGCGAAAACGCAAGATGCCAACCATGTACTTTATTTGGTCCGGGCATCACAATTATTTACCGCTGGTATGCAAAGCGATTTAACAACGGCACTTAAAAATGTCTCTGCCAAAACATTATTACTACCCGCAACGAACGACTTACTGCTTCGCCCTGAAAACATGCGTACTGTGTTTGACACCATGAAAGCGGCAGGTAAAGACGTTGAGATTTCAGAAATTGAAGGGGGCTGGGGACACCTTGATGGCATTTTCTCAATCGCCCCGAAAGCGCAGCTTATCAGTGAGTTTTTAGAGGAGTAACCCGATGAGCAAAACAGTTTTAATTACCGGTGCAGCCAGTGGGATTGGTCTATATGTTGCCCAGCAACTGGCGATGCAAGGTCACACTATTATTGTGACTGATTTAAATCAGCAAGCAGCACAACAAGCGGCGGCAGGCATTGTTGAGCAAGGTGGTAGCGCCGAAGGGTATGCGCTTAATGTGGCAGATAGTGATGCAATTGAGCAGTTTTTCACTGAGCTTAATCAGCCAATTGATGTACTTATTAATAATGCAGGTATTCAGCACGTGGCAAAGCTTGAAGATTTTCCTGCTGATAAATGGCAGTTCTTACAGCAAGTTATGCTCGTTGGCCCGGCGATGATGACCAAGGCGGTACTCCCTCGCATGCGTGAGCAAGATTTTGGTCGCATCATTAATATTGGCTCAATTCATGCCATGGTGGCGTCTAAATATAAGTCGGCTTATATCGCTGCAAAACATGGCTTAATCGGCTTTGCTAAAACCATGGCACTCGAAACTGGTGATGCCAACATCACGATTAATACTGTGTGCCCAGCCTATGTAAAAACGCCGCTTGTGGAGCAACAAATTGCCTCGCAAGCCAAAGAACATGGCATTTCTGAGCAACAAGTGATCGACACAATTATGCTAGCACCAATGCCGAAAAAAGCATTTATCGGCTTAGATGAGATCCTGCATACCGTTAGCTTTTTAATGGCCGATGCAGCACGCAATATTACCGCCCAAGCAATCGCCATTGATGGCGGTTGGACTGCACAATAGGAGGAGCCAATGGCAGGTTTTGATAAAGTAGTTACAAGTTATAGCGAAGCAATGGCTGGCCTTGAAGATGGCATGACAGTGATAGCCGGTGGATTTGGCTTATGCGGTATTCCTGAAGGCTTGATTGCGCAAATTAAACGTCAAGGCACCCGAGATTTAACCGTGGTATCGAATAACTGTGGTGTTGATGGTTTTGGTTTAGGGGTGCTACTTGAAGACAAGCAAATCAGCAAGATGGTTGCCTCTTACGTTGGTGAAAACGCGTTATTTGAGCAGCAACTATTAAATGGTGAACTAGAAGTTGAGCTGACACCGCAAGGCACCTTAGCTGAAAAAATGCGTGCTGGCGGCGCGGGTATTCCTGCATTTTATACCGCAACGGGTGTCGGTACACCGGTGGCTGACGGTAAAGAAACCCGCAATATTAATGGTCGTGACTATTTATTGGAGCCAAGCATTACTGGCGACTTTGCGATAGTTAAAGCGTGGAAAGCAGATCGTTATGGTAACTGCATTTATCGTCATACGGCGATGAACTTTAATCCGATGGCAGCAACCGCTGGCAAAATTACGGTTCTTGAAGTTGAAGAAATTGTTGAGCCAGGGGAGCTAGAGCCAAGCCAAATTCACACGCCGGGTATCTATATTGACCGAGTGATTAAAGGTGAATTTGAAAAGCGCATCGAGAAAGTTACCACTAAGCAAGAGAATCAATAAGGAGCACGCTGATGGCATTATCACGAGAACAAATCGCTAAACGCGTGGCGATGGAACTACAGGATGGTTACTACGTTAACTTAGGTATAGGTATTCCAACCTTGGTCGCTAATTATGTCCCTGATGGCATCGAAGTGATGCTGCAATCAGAAAATGGTTTACTCGGTATGGGGCCATACCCAAGTGCAGACCAAGTTGATGCCGATATGATTAACGCAGGTAAAGAAACGGTCACCGCTGCAACGGGGGCGGCTATATTTAGCTCTGCAGAAAGCTTTGCCATGATCCGCGGCGGCCACGTTGATTTAACCGTGCTGGGCGCGTTTGAAGTAGACCAAAACGGCAACATAGCCAGTTGGATGATCCCGAAAAAGCTGGTTAAAGGGATGGGCGGTGCGATGGATTTAGTGGCCGGTGCTAAAAACATTATTTGTACCATGACCCATGCCAACAAGCATGGTGAATCAAAACTGCTGACCGAATGTAGTTTGCCGTTAACGGGCGTTGGTTGTATCAATAAAGTGATCACCGATTTGGCACTTTTAGAAATTAAAGACGGTGCATTTCATTTATTAGAGCGTGCTCCGGGTGTTTCGGTTGATGAGATTATTGCTAAGACACAGGGCAAGCTTATTGTCTCTGGTGACATTCCTGAGATGACTTTTTGCTAGTTTTGCGACTTATAAGCAGCTAATTTGCCTAGATTTTATACTAACCCCCAGTAATGTGCTTTTTGTTCATGAGTTTTATGAACAAAAAGCCATTTATCACCATCAATGCAACTTACCCCCTAAACATTTCGTTAATCTATCGTTAACACTATGCTCCAAACCAGATCGCCGTTTGCAGTAGGCCGATCAACGACAACAAATAATTATAATCTGGTGTGGAGTAATTCATGAAAGCAAGTAACACACAGCTCGCTTTAGCCGTTGCAGCGGCGTTAGCAAGTACATCAGCATTCGCACAAAGCGACACTGAACAACTACAGCAACAACTCGATGCACTTCAAAAAGAAGTGGATTCATTAAAAACATCTAGCGGCTTCAACCTAGAATTTGGTGGTCGCGTGCAACTTGATTACAACTATTTCGACGGTGCTTACAATGCCGACAATGATGGCGCTGGAGGCAGCGACTTCTTCCCACGTCGTATCCGTACTTATGTTGAAAGTGAACATGGTAACTGGGATCACAAATTACTACTCGAATTTTCTGAAGGCACGGCTGAAATCGTGTTAGCGCGGGTACGTTATGCATTCGACAACGGCTTAAAAGTAAAAGCCGGTAAAATCCGTGAAGACATGTCGCTCAATGCGCTAACCAGTTCTAAACATATTAATACCATTGAGCGTAGCACCCTTGCTAACACCTTCTCTCCTTTCTTCCGCTGGGGTATCTCGGCTTATCAATACTTTAAAGATTCAGGCTTGCGTTACGCCGTGGGTGTTTACAAAAACGATGCGTTTGGTGCTTCAGGCCATGACGAAAATGACAAACTGACATTGGCTGTAACAGGTCGCTTAACCTGGTCAAGTGCAGCACCGGGTGATGTGATTCATTTAGGTGCTTGGCACTCTTATCGTGATATGGGCGGCAATGACTTAAGCGCTCGTTTTGCCCGTGGTGAAGTGCGTGAAACCAATGTTCGCTTAGTGGATTACGCAGTCGGTGGTGAAACCGCAGCGCTAAATAGCATGTCGCAAAGCGGTCTTGAATTTGCCTACCAAGCGAATGCATTCACTCTAGAGGCTGAATATGCCAGCCGTTACCTTGATACGGTCGATAGTAGCAACGAACTTGATGGTGAACGTTTTGATGGCTTCCATGTTTCGGCAAGTTACTTCTTAGGTGGTGAGCAGCGCCGTTACAAAGCAGGCTCAGCATTATTTGTACAACCGAAAGGAATTAAAGATGCATGGGAACTTGTTGCCCGTGTGTCACAAATGAACGCTAGCAGCAAACAGCAAGGTACCGACGTAACCACTTACACATTAGGCACATCTTATTATCTAAGCAGCGATATCAAATTTATGGGCAACCTGATTTACAGCGATGTTGATGGTGCCGGTGCTTCTACGCTGGTAGGTGATGAAGATTCAGGTATGGGCATCAGTGCTCGTATGCAGTACTTATTTTAGGAGTCGTGCATTATGACTATGTTTAAATCATTAAAAAGATCTGTTTTAGCAGCTTCATTATTAGTAGCCAGCCCACTGGCATTAGCAAACTTACACTTTTTGGTACCGGGTGGCCCAGGCGGCGGTTGGGATACTACAGCACGTGGTGTCGGTGAAGCAATGGTCAAAGCGGGCATTGAAGATAATGCATCATTTCAGAATATGTCGGGCGGCGGCGGTGGCCGTGCAATTGCTTACTTGATTGAGTCGGGCACTAAAAAAGGCGATATGTTGATGGTTAACTCAACGCCTATCGTACTGCGCGCATTATCAGGCAAAATTCCTTACAGCTATCGCGATTTAACACCAGTTGCCAGCATGATTGCTGATTATGGTGCGTTTGTTGTGCGTAATGACTCACCATTTAAAACATGGCAAGACGTTATTGATGCCATGAAAAAAGACCCAGGCTCTGTAAAAGTAGCAGGTGGCTCTGCGCGCGGCAGCATGGATCACTTAGTGGCTGCACAAGCGGTGAAAGCGGCGGGTCTTGATGGTCGTCGTTTACGTTACATTCCTTACGATGCCGGTGGTAAAGCGAAAGCAGGTTTACTGTCGGGTGAGGTCAACTTACTTTCAACAGGCTTAAGTGAAGCACTCGAAGTCGCGAATGGCGGTCAGGCACGTATTTTAGCGGTGACTTCTGCAGATAAATTGCCAGATTACCCAGCAATTCCAACCTTAAAGTCGCTAGGTTACGACATGGAGTTCGTAAACTGGCGCGGCTTTTTTGCAACCCCAGATTTACCAGCAGACAAACTAGCCGAGTACACAGAAAAGCTACGTAAGCTACAACAAACTCCTGAGTGGGAAGCGGTTCGTGCTCGTAATGGTTGGCTAAATCTATTTCAAGAAAAAGAAGCGTTTATTAAATCGCTTGAACAGCAAGAAGCGCAATTACGCGTTGTAATGAAAGAACTTGGTTTTATCCGAGGCTAAGGTTAGACGATGTTAAACCGTGAACTAATTGGACCAAGTTTATTCTTGGTCCTCTTTACTCTCTACGCCCTTGTGGCTTGGCAAATTCCACTTATGCCATTTGAAGAGTACGAAAGCGTTACTTCTGCTACCTTACCAAAAGTGTATGCAGTATTCGGTATCGTGGTGTGTGTACTATCGATTGGTGCCAACTTATTAAAGCAAGCGCCTGCAGAAAAAGCAGATCTACTCAGTAAGGGCAACTTACTACGTACCTTTGCACTGTTGGTTTTAATGGTTGCTTATAGCGCCATGCTTGAACCGTTCGGCTTTTTAATTGCCACCAGTGCCTTTTTAATTACGGGCTTTTTTATCATGGGCGAACGCCGTAAGGCAGTGTTGTTGTTTGCTTCTGTGCCTGTGGCCGTGGTTTTTTGGTTTTTAATGACACAAGTACTGGGCATTTACTTAGTACCTGGCAACCTGTGGAGTTAAGTTATGCTTGATGGAATTATGTTAGGTTTGTCGACCGTACTCGACTGGAACAACTTGTTATATGTGATTGTAGGCTGCTTTGTTGGCACGTTCATTGGTATGCTACCTGGTCTTGGTCCAATTACTGCAATTGCGTTGATGATCCCGATCACTTACAGCATCGGTGCTGATTCGGGCATGATTTTAATGGCCGGTGTTTACTACGGGGCTATATTCGGTGGCTCTACTTCTTCTATTTTGATTAATGCGCCGGGTGTAGCGGGGACAGTAGCGTCATCGTTTGATGGTTACCCACTAGCAAAACAAGGTAAGGCTGGTAAAGCCCTTGCGATTGCAGCTTATTCATCCTTTATAGGTGGGACGATTGGCGCCATTTTATTGATGGTGGCTGCGCCATTATTAGCGAAAGTGTCATTAAGTTTCCAATCGCCTGATTATGTTGTACTGATGTTTTTAGGCTTAACGGCGATTGCTGCGTTCTCTAATAAAGGGCAATTTTTAAAAGCCATGATGATGACGGTATTTGGTTTAATGCTGGCAACGGTAGGTATTGATCCCTCTTCAGGTACCGAGCGCTTTACCTTTGGCCAAGCTGATTTATTAGATGGTATTAGCTTTTTATTAGTAGCAATGGCAACGTTTGCGTTGGCTGAGGCACTGATTAATGTGGCGCGCCCAGAAGCTGAGCCAGATAAAAAAATTGACGATCCTGATACGCCAAAAATTGGTTCAACAAAACTGACTAAAGAAGAAGTCAAAGATATGGCTCCTGTGGTTGGCCGCTCATCTTTACTTGGCTTTATAGTCGGTGTTTTACCGGGCGCAGGGGCAACGATTGCCAGCTTTATGGCCTATGCTACTGAGCGTAACCTTGCTCCAAAAGCACTGAAAGATAAATTTGGTAAGGGTTCAATGCGTGGCTTAGCGGCACCTGAGTCGGCTAATAATGCAGCCTGTACGGGCTCATTTGTACCATTACTGACTTTAGGTATTCCAGGCTCTGGTACAACAGCGATCATGCTAGGGGCATTAATTGCTTACGGTATTCAGCCGGGCCCTATGTTAATGCAAGAAAACCCAAGCGTGTTTTGGGCAGTTATTGTCAGTATGTACTTTGGCAACATTGTACTGCTGATTTTGAATCTGCCGTTGATCCCATATTTCGCTAAAGTGTTGGCAATGCCTAAATCTGTGCTGACCGTGATGATTTTATTCTTCAGCTTAATTGGTGTGTATTTAGTGTCATTTAACACCTTTGATTTATTTATGATGGTGGGCTTTGCGCTGGTGGCCTTGGTGCTTCGATTGTTAGCTTTCCCGATGGCACCTTTATTACTTGGCTTTATCCTCGGTGATATGATTGAGCGAAACTTCCGCCGTGCCATGATGATTTCAGATGGCTCGCTGAGCTTTTTATGGGACCGCCCATTAACACTGAGTATTTTTGTGATTTCGATCTTAGTGTTGTTGTTCCCACTGAAAGACTATATTGTCCAACGTCGTAAAGAAAAAGCAGCTACGCAAGCAGAGCAACATGCGTAGAACAAGGCACTGATATGAGATACACCAATAAGCTAAACCCATTTCAGCATATGGTTAAAAAACCTAAGCGCTTAGAAACGCGACTCATTATTTGGGTTACCGGTCTATGTGTTTTGCAAGCTGTGTTGTTTGGCGCTTTGGTGTATCAGATCACTGCAGAAAGCTTACATAACCACATGGGTGATAAAGCGCTTGCGCTCGCAACCAGTATTGCCTCACGGGATGATGTGCAAAGCGCATTGCAGACCAAGCAAGGGCTTGATGAGTTAAATACGCAAATAGAGCATATTCGTGAACTCACCGCTGCCAGCTTTATCGTGATTGGTGATAGAAATACTCGCCGCATTGTTCACCCCGACTCTGATAAGCTCGGTAAGCCGATGGTGGGTGGTGATAGTAAAGCGGCGCTACGTGGTGAGCGGTATGTGTCGATTGCAAAAGGGAGTTTGGGCGAGTCTATTCGTGGCAAAGTCCCCGTGCTTTCAGAGCAGGGCGAAGTTATCGGCTTGGTTTCGGTTGGCTTTTTAGTGCAGTCAATTGAACCGCTTATTCGTGCTCGCAGTGCTGAAATTATGCTTTGGGGCTTATTATTAGTCGGTTTAAGTATTTTGGCTGCGGTGTATATTGGTCAACGGGTTCGTAATGCTATTTTTGGTTTACAGCCTGATGAAATAGCACGATTGTTCTCTGAGCAAGATGCTATTTTGAACACTGTTCGTAGCGGCATTATCGCTCTCGATCCTGAGGGTAACGTGCGTAACTTAAACCAGCGTGCTTGCGAAATCCTCGGTAAACCGACTAGCTGTATTCATCAGCCACTTAAGCTTGCAGATTTGCTTCCTGAACATAGCGAGTTTTTGATGCATAACCAACAGCGTCCGATTGTAGGTTTTGAATTATTTGCCGCCGATAAACGCATTGTGTTGTCACGATATGCATTGCAAGTGCAAGGTCAGGCTGATGGTATTTTGCTGAGTATGCGCCCTGCGGATGAACTCGAATATTTATCGCAGCAATTAACTAAAGTGCAAGCCTTTGCTGAGTTATTACGAGTGCAAACGCATGATTACTCGAACAAGCTAAACTTAATTGGTGCGTTAATTCAAATGGGGCAAACGGATCAGGCAATTGAGTTAATTGGTCAAGAAAGTAAAGGCTCGCAAGCGCAGATCCATCATTTACTCGAAAGGATCCAAGATCCGGTACTAGCAGGTTTATTGGTTGGTAAATACCACAAAGCCCGTGAATTAAACGTGATACTTGAGCTTAATCCAGATAGCTTATTAGGATCGATCACCCGTAAAGATATGCTTGAACGGGTTGTCTCGATACTTGGCAATTTGATTGATAACGCAATTGAAGCTGCTATTCGAGCTAGCGATACACGTACCCCTAAGGTTCGTGTTACGGTTGATGAAACCAGTAAAACACTATTGTTTGATGTTGAAGACAGCGGTTTTGGTTTAGGCGATGACAAGGATGTGATATTTACACCACAATACAGTTCTAAGTCAGGGGCTGAGCATGGTATCGGCCTTTATTTGGTCAAAACCAACTTAGATTCGTGTCGTGGTAGTTTAGAAATAGGTGAGTCTGATCTGATGGGGGCACGCTTAAGTGTCTACATTCCAAAATAATAAAAAATGATCAGCCTATAAATAAAAGGTAAAGAACATGACTTACTCAGTTGTCATTGTTGAAGACGAAGTTGAAGTAGCCCAATTATTGGCGCAATACTTATTACTTCCTCATGGCGTTGCTGGCCAACAAGGGGCGCGGCAAACACTGCGTCAGGGGCAATATCAGGTTGTTGGTATTGCAGGCAATCTTGCTACTGCGAAAGCGCTATTATCGGCGATTAATGCCGATTTAATTTTGCTCGATATTCATTTACCCGATGGTAATGGCCTTGATTTACTTAATGAATTACGCCGCGAAGAAATGAAAAGCGAAGTAATGCTATTAACCGCAGCAAAAGAAGTAGAAACACTGGAAAAAGCCATGCAACTTGGCGCCTGTGACTTCTTAGTAAAACCATTAATGCTAAATCGTTTAGATCAAGCGCTGGCGCGATTCGAAGCAAGGCAACAATGTTTGTCAGATGCCGATGAAGTAACTCAATCTATGGTCGATACTTTATTTGGATCGCAAGAACAGTTAAAAGCCCCGGTCAGGTTGCCAAAAGGGGTGGATCAGCTTACTTTGCAAAAGATCTTAAAAGCGTTTAAAGCGAATATTGGCACGGCTTTTACTGCTCAGCAAATGGGTGATTTAGTCGGCGTAAGCCGCTCAACAGCCCGTCGTTACCTTGAATACTTGCTTGAAGCTGAGCAAGTCAGTGCTGATCAGAGCTACGGAAGTATCGGGCGACCCGAGCGTTGTTATAAAATGACAAGTAGCTAATCACATCATTTAAATGCCAAATCAGCGCTAAATTAGCGATTTTAGTAGCATAAACTCACTGTTCGGCACGTTAAAAAGTGCCGCTTATCCTGAGCATAGAAAAATTTTATAAAATTGATTGCATTTTAAGCGACTTCGATGGTGATGTTCGCTTTAAGTAATGCTATACTCCCGCCGAATAATTTTTCGACTTTATTAAGAGTAAAATAATGGCAGATTTATCGAAGTACAGAAATATTGGTATTTTCGCCCACGTTGACGCGGGTAAAACTACCACCACTGAGCGTATCCTTAAGCTTACGGGTAAAATTCATAAGACTGGTGAGGTACACGACGGTGAGTCTACTACTGACTTCATGGAACAAGAAGCTGAGCGCGGTATTACAATCCAATCAGCAGCTGTAACTTGTGAGTGGAAAGGCCACCGCTTAAACGTTATCGATACTCCGGGACACGTTGACTTCACAGTAGAAGTATACCGTTCACTTAAAGTACTAGACGGTGGTATCGGTGTATTCTGTGGTTCTGGTGGTGTTGAGCCGCAGTCAGAAACTAACTGGCGTTATGCGAACGAATCAGAAGTTGCACGTGTAATCTTCGTAAACAAATTAGACCGTATGGGTGCTGATTTCTACCGCGTTGTAGGTCAAGTTGAGAAAGTACTAGGTGCTAACCCACTAGTTATGACTTTACCAATCGGTATCGAAGACCAATTCACTGGTGTTGTAGACGTACTTGAGAAAAAAGCATACGTTTGGGACGAGACTGGTCTTCCTGAAAACTACGAAGTACAAGACGTTCCAGCTGACATGGTAGACAAAGTTGATGAATACCATGAGATGCTTGTTGAGTCTGCTGTTGAGCAAGACGAAGACCTAATGATGGCTTACATGGAAGGTGAAGAGCCTTCTCTAGAAGACATCAAACGTTGTATCCGTAAAGGTACTCGTGATCTTGCGTTCTTCCCAACATACTGTGGTTCTGCATTCAAAAACAAAGGTATGCAGTTAGTATTAGACGCGGTTGTAGATTACCTACCTTCGCCTACAGAAGTTGACCCACAACCTCTAACTGATCCTGAAACAGGTGAGCCTACTGGTGAAGTAGCAACTGTTTCTGCAGATGAGCCACTTAAAGCGTTAGCGTTCAAAATCATGGACGACCGTTTCGGTGCACTTACGTTCATCCGTATCTACGCTGGCCGCATGAAGAAAGGTGATACAATCCTTAACTCAGCAACTGGTAAAACAGAGCGTATCGGCCGTATGGTTGAGATGCAAGCTGACGAGCGTAACGAACTTACTGAAGCACAAGCGGGTGACATCATCGCTGTTGTTGGTATGAAGAACGTTCAAACTGGTCACACTCTTTGTGATCCTAAGCATGAATGTACACTTGAAGCGATGATCTTCCCTGATCCAGTTATCTCAATCGCTGTTGCTCCTAAAGACAAAGGCGGTAACGAGAAGATGGGTATCGCGATCGGTAAGATGGTTGCAGAAGATCCTTCATTCCAAGTTGAAACTGACGAAGATTCAGGCGAAACCATCCTTAAAGGTATGGGTGAGCTTCACTTAGATATCAAAGTAGATATCCTTAAGCGTACTTACGGCGTAGACCTAGTTGTTGGTCAACCTCAGGTTGCTTACCGTGAAACTATCACGAAAGAAATCGAAGATAGCTACACGCATAAGAAACAATCTGGTGGTTCTGGTCAATTCGGTAAGATCGATTACCGCATCAAGCCAGGCGAGCAAAACTCAGGCTTCACGTTCTCTTCATCAGTTGTTGGTGGTAACGTACCTAAAGAATTCTGGCCTGCAGTTGAGAAAGGCTTCGCATCAATGATGCAAGAAGGTGTTCTAGCTGGCTTCCCAGTATTAGACGTTGAAGTTGAACTTTTCGACGGTGCTTTCCACGCAGTTGACTCATCAGCAATCGCGTTCGAAATCGCTGCTAAAGGCGCTTTCCGTCAGTCTATCCCTAAAGCGGGTGCACAACTTCTTGAGCCAATCATGAAAGTTGACGTATTCACTCCGGAAGACAACGTAGGTGACGTAATCGGTGACCTTAACCGTCGTCGTGGTATGATTAAAGACCAAGAAGCTGGCGCAATGGGCGTTCGCATCAAGGGTGATGTACCACTTTCTGAAATGTTCGGTTACATCGGCCACTTACGTACTATCACTTCTGGTCGTGGTCAGTTCTCTATGGAGTTCTCACACTACGCACCATGTCCTGCAAACGTTGCTGAAACAGTAATCGCTGCAGAAAAAGAGAAAAAAGCTGCTAAGTAATTAGCCTTTTAACTTCTTTAAAAAACCCGCACTTGTTGCGGGTTTTTTATTGCCTAAAATAGACCGCTTATTAAATGAATTGGTGTGATACCAACCCGCAATAATACTTAATCATTTTGAGGTTTTATTGCCTCAAAATAGACAACTTAATTAAGCGGATTGGTATGAGTGGTATAAATTATAATATTTTAATTTAAATCTATGATAGGTAAAAAGTAGCGGTTTTATAATGAGTTGTGGTCCAGTTTCTTTTTTCTAGTACAAAAGTATTTTTTTTGTACCTTGTGTCCCTTTTTTAGACTCTGTAAAATAGCAATCGAATGATTCTTTAATCATTTTGTATTAAACGTCAGCTTATTATCATTAAAATTTTAAGATTCAGCCTCATGAAAACGATAAAGTTAAGTCCTAATTGGACTCTACAGGGAACCAAGATAGCGTTTGCTATTCTTGTTTTATTAAGCGTTACTTTTCTTGGAACATCGCTACTTTTGTTTCTTTTACCTATTTTGCTCTTTATAACTATTTTAAATTTCTTACAACTGCGCTTTTTACACTGTTATAAAGCGGGAATTTGTTATTCGCGTGGAATTAAAAAGCGTTATATTAACACTGAAGATATTGCTGCAGTTGAGTTCTCTCAGCTCGCATTTCTAACTATTTTTAAAGTAGATTTAGTAAATGGAAAAAGCTGCCAATTCTTTAATTGGCAAGTTAGCGATGAGCAAAAAATTGAGATTGAAAGACTCTATAAGGCAAAAGCCAACTCTAGAGTTGAATCAGTTTTAGAGTGTGAAATATAAAAAAGGCCGCGATAAGCGGCCTTTTTACTTAATGCGGTGTCGCTTATTTTTTCATGCGACGACGAAGTGCAAATGGTAAAGCAAGTAGACTTAACCAAGCAAATGAACCAGAATCATCATCTTTTGACTCTTCTTCAGTTTCATCTTCTTCAACTTCTTCGGTTACATCATCTGCCACATCATTGGTAATGTTGATGTATAGCAGTTGTGCTTCTGATAAGTTGCCTGCGCTATCTTCTGCACGGATCATTAATGTAAGCTTGTCTTCTTCTTCAAAATCGAGCTCTTTGGCTACTGTGATTTCACCTGTAGCACTGATTGCAATCGCGTCAGCATGCTCACCTTCAATGCTAAAGCTAACGACAGGTGTATAATCAGCGTCACCATCAGAGAAAACAAGTTGACCAATCACAGCGCCTACCTCACTGTTTTCAACGATTTCGAATGATTGCTGAACTTCGATTACTGGCGCTTGTTGTTCTGGAACAGGCTCTGCAGATTGGATATCAACAATCACTGGGTCGTGATCAGATGCACGGTATGCATCGTCAGCGTAAAGGCTAGCTTGTTGTGTCGATGATTTATACTCAAGGTTGTAGTCTAGGCTGATTGGCTCATCGGCATTGATATGCCAATCCGTAGCAGCAACAACTTTAGCAAGCATAGATTCAGAGACTAGTGCGTGGTCAAGGCTACCAATGCGGCCAGAGAAGCTATAAGAATAACCTAATGTGTCGCCGTCTAGTTCAGCAACCGCACTCTTCAGACCTTTATCTGCAAATGCACGGATAGGATCTTCCATCGCGTATGCGTTCATATCACCCACTAGGATGATATCTTCATCTTCAACTTCTGTTGGGTAAGTGGCTAACCAATCAGCATATGCATTTGCACCCGCAACACGGATTTCATTCCAACATGATTGACCATCGCCTAAGTCAGCATTATTACCTTCAGCGCTACCACAGCCGCCTTTAGATTTTAGGTGGGCAACGGCAACAGTGAAGATTTCTTTGCTTTCAAGAGACTGGAAGCTTTGTGCAATTGGCGGGCGATTGCTGTAATCGAAAGGTTCTACTGTGGTATGAGCAGCCTTACCAACTTCAGATACTTTATTTGAGCGATAAATAAGTGCTGTCGTGATTGCATCAGTACCAATTTGGTCAACGCCGAAATCAACGAATGCGTAGGTATTTTCTGCATCTTCATCATTAAGTGCAGATACTAGGCTAACAATGGCGCTATTTTCACCGAAACCGTCATTTTCGATTTCCATTAAGCCAATCACATCAGCATTTATAGCCGTGATTGCGCTAACTAATTTAGCTTCTTGGCGAGTAAACTCTTCTTCGCTATCTGCACCACGGCTAGTTGGGAAGCCTGCACCTTGGCCGTCGCCATTAAAGTAGTTTAATACGTTAAAGCTTGCTACACGTAGATCTGCATCTTCGTTAAGCTCTGGTGCATCTGTACGAGGGTTAGTTGCAGTGAACTCAGGTTGTACTGTTGGGTGAATACGATAACGGTCGAAGCTGTAACCCATTACACCGGTAATCGTATTAACAGTATCGCCTAAACGTAATGTGTTATAGGCATCAAGGCCCGTACCTGGGTAAGCAATAGGATCAAGGTTTTGCTTTGTTGAACCATCGTCGATTAAGATTTGTTTTTTCAGGTTTTCAGCTTCAACAGCATTTGCTGCATCGCCTGGAAGCGCTACTTGAGTTCCTTGGTATAAACGCTCAGTACCTAAGTCAACTTCACCATAGCGACCAAGGCCGTAGTTGTTATTAACGACTAAAGGTTGCGCGATGGTTACTAACATACCTTCGTAAGCTTCAAGGTCTGCCACGTCAGTAACTGGTAAAGTGATAGCGGTTGCATCAGTAGATAAACCTGTCGCACAGATCTCAACTTGGCTAACATCGCCTAGTTGTGTTGCGCTGTAGTATTCAGCAACGCTACCTTTAACACGCACATGGTCACCAACTGCAACGTCGGTATCTGCGAAATAAACAAATACACCTTCAGAAGTTAGTGGGTTTGTATCAACATCAGCAGCAAGTGAGCTAATGAAGAAACCTTTTAGTTGATCATCACCTTGGAAGTCAGCTGTAACAACACCTTCAACTTCTACTTCAGTGTTAATAAGCGGGCTGTCGCCGCCTTCACCTTGAATTGCGCTGATTAAGGTTTTTGCTGCACCACACTCAAGGGGAGTGACAGGTTCTGGCTCAGGCGTTGGCTCTGTGCTCTCACCATATTGACCAATATTGCTGAAATCGTCTTGGTCGAATTGCTCCCACTCATCGCTTGGGTTGAACGCAGAGGTTGCATCAGTACGGCCTGTAGTAACAGTTGCTTTACGGCGCAGTGTTTTATTTTGTGTTGAAACGCCGCCTTCATCCCATGCTGAACCTGGATCAACGCCCAGTTGACCAAAGCTATCAACAATTGCACCATCTTTAGTTAGCACTAATGCGTCATCACCGTTGAAGTAAGTGATTGTTGATTCAGTATCTGCATTGGCTTTTAACTCATCAGCAGAGCCCGCATTTACAATAACGTAGGTTGCATTTGCTGCAAGAGTACCTGTTAAAGCTAAGCTGTTATTAGGGTCTGCTAGATCGCCGTTACCATTTGAGTATAAAGAGATGGTGTAACCGTCAAGCGATAGTTCAGCACTCGATGTGTTGTATAGCTCTACCGCTTTATTGTTAGAGCTTCCTTCAACATATTCAGAGATGATTAGGTTGGCAGAAGCAGGCGCGCTCAGGCTTGCAATAACAAGCGCGAGCGGCGTTAATTTTGTATTTATCATTATTTTTCCCGTGTATGTATTATTAAAGTCCCAATATGGGACACAGTACTTTAAGAAAAATCTATGACAAATTAAATACAAAATGTTAATAAAATAGAAATAATGACCTATTTTAAGAACATTTTTTTAAGTTAGTTGTTTTTTAACCATTTTGCAGCTTGTTTTGCAAAATAAGTCAGGATGCCATCGGCGCCAGCGCGCTTAAATGCTAATAATGACTCCATGATTATTGCATCTTCTGCAAGCCAACCGTTATCAATGGCTGCTTTATGCATAGCATATTCACCGCTTACTTGGTATGCAAATGTTGGTACACCAAACTCATCTTTTACGCGGCGTACTACATCTAAATATGGCATACCTGGTTTCACCATTACCATGTCTGCACCTTCTTGCAGATCAAGGGCTACTTCACGAATCGCTTCATCAGAGTTGGCAGGGTCCATTTGATAGGTCTTTTTATCGGCACCTTTTAAGTTGCCTGCAGAACCTACCGCATCACGGAATGGGCCATAGTAGCTTGAAGCGTATTTAGCTGAGTAAGCCATGATACGAGTGTGGATATGGCCTTCGGCTTCGAGAGCTTCACGAATTGCACCAATACGTCCATCCATCATGTCTGATGGCGCAACTACATCAGCACCCGCTTCGGCATGCGATAACGCTTGTTTAACTAAGATTTCAGTTGTTACATCGTTAATCACATAACCGTCTTCATCGATGATGCCGTCTTGACCATGAACAGTGAATGGGTCAAGTGCAACATCTGTGATCACACCTAATGTAGGAAAAGCTTCTTTCAGTGCGCGTACAGTGCGTTGTGCTAATGCATCTGGGTTATAGGCTTCTTCAGCAAGAAGGGATTTTTTATCGCTCGGTGTTACCGGGAAAATAGCGACGGCAGGTACACCTAGCTCTACAAGCTCTTTTGCTTCCTCAAGCAACAAATCAATAGAAAGACGATCTATACCTGGCATTGACTCAATGGCTTCGCGGCGGTTCTTACCTTCTAGCACAAATACGGGAAAAATAAGGTCATTTACAGTTAGTTGGTTTTCAGCCATTAGGCGACGAGAGAAGTCATCACGACGCATGCGGCGCATACGTGTATAAGGGAAAAGGTCGAGTCCTGATTGGGCCATGCTTTGTATACTCCTAGTCTGGTAGAGGATAACTCACTACGCGATTTCGACCTGTTTGCTTGGCATGATATAAGGCTTTGTCGGCATAGTCAGTGAAAAAACTTGGGTTATTAATGTCTTCAGCAATTGCGCTGTAAACACCTGCACTCAAAGTAAATTTAATCGTTGTTCCGGCAACTATTATATCAGTATTTTGGGCTGCTTTGCGTATTTGTTCGGCAATTTCTAATGCACCTTCTAGTGGTGTATTCGGTAATAACACTACAAATTCTTCGCCGCCATAGCGCGCCACTTCATCGAGAGGTCGTTTAAGATGCTGTTTGATGACATCTGCAGCTGCTTGAATGGTTTGATCACCGGTTAAATGACCATAGGTATCATTGATTGCTTTGAAGTGGTCAATATCTAACATGATGATAGCTAAAGGTGTTTGTTCACGTCGCGAGCGACGAATATCCATCAATAGTTTTTTATCAAAGTAGCGGCGGTTTTTGGTTTTAGTGAGGGCATCTTCCATATTGAGCTGTTCAAGCTCTCGGTTTTTCTCTTCAAGTTCGCGTAATGTCACTTGTAACTCAAAGGTACGCTCTTCAATATTAGCTTCAAGATCTTGGCGTGCTTGCTCTTGCAGTTCAAGGCGCTCACGCATTAAGGTATCTTGTGCTTTACTCTCTGCTAGTGCATTTTGTTGCGCTGCGACTTCAGCGTCGCGTTGCATCAAAAACAATTTTATTACCGCATAACTCAAGCTCAAGCTACAAACTAAAAAGCAAACGAAGGTGAGCGAAAGCATTCCGATATTTAAATCAAATGGATTAAATACACCGAGTGCACTGTAAACAATGGCACAGAAGAAAGCGAACAAAGCAACAAAAAAGCCAATGCACGGCTGCTTATATTCATGATTAAACTGCTTTAGAGCAATACCTGCAAAAATGATAAGCACCGCAGGTAAACTCAATAAGCAGAGTGTGATAGCAATATGAATAGGCAAAAACCACATTGTTATAGTGGCAAGCACAACTGCCCATGCTAGCCAGTACTGAAAACGGTTTAAGCGAGATTTGGTAAAGCCGAATATATAGCCTTGCAATGGTACAAATAACGCACCACAGATAAAAAATAGAGTTGGGATTGTCAGTTGTTGAAACGATGAGCCACTAGGTTGTAAATAACGATAACCAAAGCCATAAAGGTAAGCCAAAGAAAGCCACAGCAAGGTAAGTAATAATCCTGTATAGGCGAAATAGCGGCGTCTAGAAAAGCCATAAAGCACTAAATTAGTGAGTGCGAGTGATAATATAAAACCGACTAATAAACCGTACAATAAATTAAATTTACTTTTATGCTTTAGGTATTCTGAGGGTTTCCAAAGGCTTAGAGGTACTCTTAAACCCCCATTGTTTTTAACTTTAAGATAAACAACGGAGTGGCTGGCTTTTGGAATGGTTAATGAGACTAACAGAGACTCATTTTTGATTTGCCGATTAGATAATGGGACTGCATCCCCAATCTTTGTGTTAAATAATAATTGGCTACCTTGAAGATGAAACACGCTCACTTCATCGAGTAAAGGGTTATCTATCGATAATATCAGTGGAATAACATCTAATGAGGTGTTTCTTATCGATAGCTTGAGCCACATTGGTTTTAGAGTCATACCTAGATTTAGGGTTTCGCCTTGGCTTGAATGCCAAGTTACATTGTTACTGCTAAAGGCTTGCTGTTGAGTGATAGGATCAAGGGTGTACTCAACATTAAGCGTATGTTGAGATTTGAATTGTGAACTAACAACAATGGAGTTAGCCTGCAAGTAAGGAGTAAATAAAACAACGAAGATTACGCCACAAAGTGACCATAGGCGCTTCATCTTAACCCTTTATGGAAAATAATTGCTGAAAGTTTAGTGTAGTTTGTTTTGCCACTTCAGTAAATTCTGAGCCTTTTAAATCAGCAATTTGCTGACATACATAAGGAAGGTTCTGAGGCTCATTACGGCGAGTTTTAGGTCTAGGCCTAATATTTCTCGGCATTAAAAAGGGCGCATCAGTCTCAATTAACAAGCGATTTAAAGGGATAGTTGGTACTAAGGCTTGTAGTTGTTCACCACGGCGTTCATCGCAGACCCAGCCTGTAACACCGATATAAAGCCCCATTGCTAGGTAACTTTGGAGTGCGTTTTCGTCACCCGTGAAGCAGTGTAGTACGCCTCGTACCTTGTAATCACTCAAGATTGCGAGCATATCTTCGCTGGCATCTCGCTCATGCAAATACACAGGCATATTTAGTTGCTCAGCAAGCTGTAACTGGCGTCTAAAAACGCTGCGCTGAACATCGCGAGGAGAAAAGTCACGATTGTAATCGAGGCCACACTCGCCAATTGCAACCACTTCAGGGTGTTGGCTGAGAGTTGTTAAGTGTGCTTCAAGCTGATCATCTGCAGTTTTTGCATCATGAGGGTGGACCCCAGCTGTGCAAAATTGCTTAAACTGTTTGGCGAGTTTAAGAGAGGCTTGGCTACTTTGCAGATCGCAGCCAATAAGAAGCATCTGTGTTACATTTGCCTCTGCGGCACGTTGTAACACAGCTTGATGAATATCATCAAATTGATGATTGCTTAAATTGACGCCAGCATCAACTAGCGAATAGTTCATTAGTCAGTACGCTTAACACGAATTGAACGGTTTTGCCCTTCGATTCTTAACAAGAATGAATTGAAAACGCCTCGTTCAATTATGACTTTGTCGCTCACCTCTAGCTTCATTCTATCTGAGCCTACTTGGCGCCACTGTTGACCGTTTTCTAGCTCTATAATCAGCTCCCCGTAAGGCGCTTTTCTAACGCTCTTAACCACTGCGGTTATTTCGTCATCATTTTTTTTTGCAACTTCTTTGTGCTCTAAACCAAAGTCTTCATTTTTTGTTTTTAGAGCTTGTTCACTTGTTGCGGCTGCCGCGGCAACAGGAGCTGCTGAGCTAGTTACAGGTTGCTCAATTTGTTTTTTTGTAGCCGGTTTTGAAAGTGATTTACCTGCCATTACGTTGTCGTAACAAAGTAAGCGGTTAAAATCATTTTCAACAAAAGTACAGGCTTGCAATGCTTGTAAGTTAACTTCGTCTGCCTGTGCAGTACCAGCAATAGTTAAAAGAGCAACGAAGGGAATGAGTTGTTTTTTCATTTTATTCCTCGGATTCCTGTTGAGGTTTGGCGGTATAGAATGCAGCCAAAATTAAACCTAATTCAAATAATAACAGCATGGGTAATGCTAGCAATGTTTGTGACAGTACATCAGGAGGTGTTAAGAACATGGCAACCACGAATACACCTACCACGATATAAGGTCGTTTTTCTTTTAAACTTTTCGTTGTTGTTGCGCCACTCCAGCATAACAGCATGATGGCAACAGGTATTTCAAACGCAATACCAAAAGCAAAAAACAGTTTTAAAGCAAAACTTAAATAACTACTAATATCAGGTGCTAATGTCATCATATCAGGGCCAGTATTAGTAAAAAACCCTAAAATAATAGGTAGCACCATAAAGTAGCAAAATGCGATACCACTATAAAATAGCAAGATACTTGAGGCCAAAATTGGCATTAGCATGCGCTTTTCATGTTGATACAAACCTGGTGCTATAAAGCTCCAAACTTGATGCAGTATCATGGGAATAGCAGCAAATAACGCTACAAATAAGGTGAGTTTAAACGGTGCAAAAAAAGGTGCTGTTACATCCGTTGCGATCATGGTGGCAGTGCTTGGCAAGTTTGCAATCAGTGGAGCTGCAACAAAGCTATAAATATCGTTGGCAAAGTACACCAAGGCGATAAATATTAGCAAAATGCTTAACAAAGCTTTCATGAGTCGGTTTCGTAACTCAATCAAGTGGCCAACAAAGCCTGTGTGAGCTTGCTCGGTCATAATTTACTATTCATCATCATTGTTATTGACCACAAAAGCAGAGATTAAATTCACTTTTTTTCGTCATTATTGTTAGTTTCTGCTTTTTCTGGTGTGTCTTTTTTATAACTGTGGGTAACTGACTGAGCAGCCTTTTGAAGTTCGTTTACAGAATCTTGCAGATCTGGTGTGAGCTCTTGCAAATTTTGCTGTTCTGCTTTTTTTAAGTTCTCGTGAAGCTCATGGATACGGAGTTCTTCGTTCACTTCAGCTTTCACTGAATTGGCGACTGACTTTAATGTTTTTACCCAGCGGCTAACTGTACGAATTGCCACAGGCAAGCGCTCAGGGCCTAACACAATCAGACCTACGATAAGTACGACAACAAGTTCCCACATCCCCATGTTGATTAAGCCTTATGGTCGTCTTTGCTTTTCTCTACGGTTTCTTTGCTTTGCGTGTTAGAAGCTTGCTCTATTTGCTCGCTTTTGGAATTAGTTTGGTCATCATCAGACACGGCTTTTTTAAAGCCTTTTACTGCGCTACCTAAATCACCGCCAATGCCACGAAGTTTCTTTGTGCCAAATAACAACACGATGATTGCTAAAATAATGATTAATTGCCAAATACTGATACCACCAAAACCCATGGGTTACTCCGTTTTTATCAAATTTATTGAATAGACTTGCCTTGATTATACCCACCAAAACATAAATAGCACTTAGTTTATGCGCTTCGCCATGCTGCAATAAAGCCTGCTATAGCAAAGCCTGCGGTAATTACACAGGCGACTAAGTCATGCTGTAAATAACATAAGCCTGAAACTATTAAACAGCTACCAGCAAAGATACTAAGTAACAAAGGCTTAGCAGATTGCGGCGCTGGCAATTGTACAGGTTGTTGTTGACGTTTTAAGTTTTGATAAATTAAATCAGGTAATTCAGGCATTTTTTCTGCCCAAAATGGCAAGTTCGCATACATTTTTTTCATTACTGCAAGCGGACCAACTTGTTCTTTGACCCAATCTTCTAGAAAAGGTTTAGCGGTTTTCCATAAATCAAGCTGCGGATACAGTTGTCTGCCAAGGCCTTCAACATACAACAGCGTCTTTTGTAGTAACACTAATTGCGGTTGAACTTGCATATTAAAGCGACGAGCCGTATTAAACAGGTTAACTAGCACGTGGCCAAAAGAGATTTCGGCCAGTGGTTTGTTGAAAATTGGTTCACACACAGTACGAATGGCAAATTCAAACTCTTCAATGCTGGTATCGGCGGGTACCCAGCCAGAATCAACATGCAGTTGCGCTACTTGGCGGTAATCACGGTTGAAAAAGGCAATAAAGTTCTCTGCTAAATAGCGTTTATCTTCACGATTAAGGGTGCCCACAATGCCGCAATCAATGCCGATATATTTTGGGTTATGAGGGTTTTCACGTGAAACGAAAATATTACCCGGATGCATATCAGCGTGGAAGAAACTGTCGCGGAATACTTGTGTGAAAAATACTTCGACTCCACGCTCAGCTAGTAGCTGCATATTGGTATTTTGTGCCAGTAATGCGTCGGTATCAGATACTGGAATACCGTAAATGCGCTCCATTACTAATACGTTATTGCGGCTGTAGTCACTGTAAACAAAGGGAATGTAGAGCGAATCTGAGTCTTCGAAGTTACGGCGTAGCTGAATCGCATTCGCCCCTTCACGCATTAAGTCGAGCTCATCGAGTAAAGTTTTTTTGTACTCGTTTACTACTTCAATAGGGCGTAAACGTTTTGCTTCTTTTAATAACTTAGCAACCAAGCGAGCGACTTTTTGCATTAGCATTAAGTCAGCATCAATTTGCTCTTTAATGTTAGGGCGAATGACTTTAATCACCACATCTTGTGGCGCGCCATGCTCATCAATTAAAGTTGCCGTGTGAACTTGTGCAATCGAGGCTGATGCCAAAGGTGTTTGCGAAAAATCACTAAATAATTCACTAATATCATTAATACCGAGCGCCTTTTCGATCAGTTGCTGGGCAAGCTCACCTTCAAAAGGTTCAACCTGATCTTGTAGCAGTGCAAGCTCTAATGCGACATCATGCGGCAGTAAATCACGGCGTGTAGAAAGCATTTGACCAAACTTGATCCACACCGGGCCGAGCTCTTGCAATGCAAGTCTTAAGCGCATACCTGCAGGTTTATCTTTATGTTGGTTACGTAACCAAAATAAGCTGCCACGGGCGAGTTTGGCAAACCAAGGCACTCGTTTACGCGGAATTAATTCGTCTAAGCCATAGCTCAGTAGGGTTTTAGTAATGTAATAAAGACGAGCAGACGACACACAAGTTCCTTAGCGCATTAGCGTGACTGTAACAGCGCGTTAATTCGCATCTCTAATTGAGATACTTGGCTTTTTAATTGGCGATTTTGCTGTTTAAATTCAGCAAGTTCAAGAGGGTGTATGGTCACTGCTAACTCATCTTGGCAAAGCGTTGTTAAGGTATTTTCTAACTTGCTTTTCGTTTGTGAACTACGACGTTTTAAAGCTTGAATAGAGAGCCACAACTGTTGTGCTGGGGCATCGCCAATGTATCGAGAAAAATGTTCTGGCCAATCAATATCAAGCTCAGCAAACGCATTGCTAAAGCCTTGCGCAAGATTTAAATCGCCTTGTAAGTCGAGCTTGTCTTGGCGAATGAGTTGCGTGAGCATTGATGGATCTTTAAGCGCCAATAAAGTGTTGATATCGGCGCTGATCATGCAGTCAAAACTGCGTTCTTGCGTACTGTATAAGTGAATTTGCTCGTCGCTGTAAACGCACAAAATTGACTGTTGCCAATCACGTATCTCAATCAACAGCTGTTTATCAGCAATTGCTGCAAGCTTACCCTTTAACTGAGGGTCTAACTGCAGCAGTTGATTAATGATTCGTTCGACGAGTGATAACAGAGCGTTTGCTAACATCGCGTTACCTACTTAATTTACAGAGTTTTTAGTATTTAAAACCACGGTGAAGGGCTACAATACCGCCAGTAAGGTTTTGATAACTGGTTTGTTCAAAACCCGCATCTTCCATCATGCCTTTTAATGTTTCTTGATCTGGATGCATACGGATAGACTCAGCAAGGTATTGATAAGACTCGCTGTCATTCGCAACCAGCTCACCCATCTTAGGTAAGATATTAAATGAGTAGAAATCGTAGGCTTTGCTCAGTATTTCTTGCTCTGGTTTTGAGAACTCAAGCACAAGTAAACGACCGCCAGGCTTAAGAATACGATACATTGAGCGCAGAGCTTTATCTTTATCGGTCACGTTACGAAGACCAAAGGCAATCGTAATTAAGTCGAAGCTGTTATCAGGAAATGGCAATGCTTCTGCATTCATTTGAACATATTCGATATTGCCAACACGACCAAGATTACGAAGTTTCTCACGGCCAACTTTCAGCATTGAAGAGTTAATATCGCCTAAGATTACCTGACCGGTTTCACCCACTAGCTGACTAAATTTAGCGGTTAAATCGCCTGTACCGCCTGCAAGGTCTAATACATAGTGACCTTTGCGAACACCAGAACTTGCAATAGTTTGGCGTTTCCATAAACGATGAATACCGAACGACATCAGATCATTCATTACGTCATACTTTGCAGCGACTGAGTGGAATACATCTGCAACCATTGATGCTTTGTCGTTTTCAGCAACGGTTTTATAGCCAAAATGCGTGGTCTTTTCTTGATTCTCGTTCATGATTAATCTCTATCGTGGCAATAAAGACTAGTGTACTTGATTGTAGCTGTGGGGTGCAATTTGATTATAACTAAATCATCAGATTAGCATTGCTTTTCATGATTTAGCACAGGTTTAAACTTTACTGGCCGGCAATAAAACTACTTTGCCCAAGCGACTTGGCTTTCGCAGCTGCTAAAGAGGCTTTACGGGCTAAGCTGTTAAAGTCGCCATCGTCTTCATGTTTAGCGATACCTAGGGCTAAGGTAATAGCGGGGAGTTTGGTGCCATTTTTTGAGCTGACAAAGCGCAGCTTTTCGACACCATTTCGTACTTTTTCGGCTATTAAGTTGGCAGTTTCAGGCTCTATGTCGGCAAGTAAGATGGTAAATTCATCTTTACTTGTGCGCCCAGGTAAACCGCTTTCTTGTACGTATTTTTGCACCTGCTTGGCGACTTTATTTAAAATCACCTCACCAATCACATCACCATAGTTTTCAATAAAATGGTTTAAGTTTTCAATGTGAATAGAGATAGCACAAACCGCTTTATTTTGGCCGACCCAAAGTTGAGTTTGTTGATTTAAGTAATGGCGCTTGTATAAGCCGGTTTGTTGGTCGGTGATGTGTTGTTTGCGTAATTGAGTGAGCTGTTTTTGGGTTTTTTCTTGCAGTGATTTGGCTTTTGCTATTTCTTGCTTAAATTGACGATGCTGATTGAGCAGGACTTCAGATTGCTTACTGAGCATTTTTAATGCATGACGCGTTTGCTCAATATTGTTTTCATCAATTGAATGAACACATTCCGTGACTTGATCAGCAAAGCGCACAATATTTTGCTCGTTATTGTTAGCATTTCGCGAAAGGGTGTTTATTACTGAGTCAACGTTGCGAACAATGGCGGTTTTCATTTTATGCCCTTGCTCTATAAAATCGAAATAAAGCTGTTCTACATAGACACAATCGATGGTTTTTCTTTGTGCGATGGCACGGTCAATAGCGGCGTTAAGTTTAGGGTTAGACTGGCTGACGTAGGTGTAAACAACTTGGTAGTTAAGTGGTGACGGCGGTAATGCATGATGTTCTAAAAAGATACATACCTTTGTCATTTTTTCTTGAGCAATAGCCATGGGATCATGGAACATCATTTTTCAATACCACTAAATACGCATATCAACCAATTAATCATCTCTTCCGTAAGGTATAGCTGCTTCCAAGCATAAATACTGAGTCTACAGTAATCTGTAATCAGCCTATTTAAAAGCAAAATCGCTTACTTTGGAACTTAAATTTGTTTCGTTTGTGTCTATTAGCTGATTTTCTCAACAACTTTAACAAGTGTAATTAAAAATTGCTTAAACCTTGCTCATTCTTATTTATACACCGTTGTTAATTTGAGCGTATTTAACCTGAGCTTGGTCGCATTTGTTTGGGTTTTAGCCAGTGCTGCGCTACTTTAGCGATACTGATTAAAACTAAAAAGAATGCTATGAAACAAACACTGTCGCGAACTTTAAATCGTTCTGTTATTGCGGTTGCTTTAGCGTGTACTTTAAGCGCTTGCCAAGTAACAAATATTGATGCTGATCAGCAATTTACTCAAGTAGCCGAAAATATTGTTAATTACCGCCAAAGCATCAGCCCGTATGGTAAAGATAATGACGTTGATGGTTATTTATTAGAAAATCTATCGGCTGAATTTTTAGAACAAAAATACCAAAAGAATACAGAGTTACTTGCCGAGCTAGACGCTATCGACCGTGATAAGTTATCGGAAGAAAATCGCATTAACCTGACTATTTTACGCGGCCAAGTGCAAAATAGTGTCGATGAATATGTGTTTAATGCGCACTATATGCCGCTGACATCTGAATATGGGTTCCATTCTAGCTTGTCATTTATGATCTCCAGCTCAGATTACACAAAACCACAAGATTACCAGCTATATCTTGCTAAATTACAGCAAATTCCTCGCTATTTTTCGCAAAATATCGGCTGGATGCGAAAGGGGCTTGAAGTGGGCCTAACCCAGCCAAAGGCTGTTTTAGAAGGTTATCAAGACTCAATCACGGCTTATATTGTTGATGATGCTACTAAGTCTGAATTCTACAAACCATTTTTAAATAATACGGCAGGCCTAAGTGATAGCGAGTTTGCAGCGCTACAAAAGCAAGCGCAAACCATTATCACAGAACAAGTTATTCCGGCATATCAAGGTTACTTAACCTTCTTTAACAATGAATATCAACCGGGTGCACGTACAGATATTGGTATTTCAAGTACGCCGAATGGCAAAGCGTTTTACGAAAATCGCGCTAAGTACTACACCACCACAGATATGACGCCAAAAGAAATCCATGAGCTGGGTTTACAAGAAGTCGCGCGTATTCGCGCAGAAATGGAAAAAATTATCGAGAAAGTAGGCTTTGAAGGCTCGTTTGCTGATTTTGTGCACTTTTTACGTACTGATCCGCAATTTTACGCAAAAACACCAAAAGATTTGCTAAAAGAAGCGTCTTACATTGCCAAGAAAATGGATGCGCAGTTACCTAAGTTATTCCACACCTTGCCAAGAATGCCGTACGGTGTTGCGCCAGTGCCAGAGAGCATTGCACCTAAATATACAACGGGTCGTTACTCAGGCTCTCGCCGTGATGACCAAGCAGGTTATTACTGGGTTAATACCTATGCGTTAGATAAGCGCCCGTTGTATGTACTTGAAGCATTAACTTTACACGAAGCAGTACCTGGGCATCATTTACAAATCTCGCTAAATGCTGAACTTGAGTCATTACCAAGTTATCGCCGTAATGCATATTTGTCGGCATTTGGTGAAGGTTGGGGCTTATATTCGGAGTTTTTAGGTATCGAAGCGGGCTTTTATCAAGACCCATACAGTGACTTTGGTCGTTTAACTTATGAGATGTGGCGAGCGGCACGTTTAGTGGTTGATACCGGTATGCATATGTATGGCTGGAGCCGCGAGCGTGCAATGAAGTTTATGAGCGAAAACACCGCGCTTTCATTGCATAATGTGAAGACAGAAACTGATCGTTATATCTCATGGCCTGCACAAGCGTTGTCATACAAAATTGGTGAGCTAACTATTAAACGTCTACGCCACGAAGCTGAGCAAGCACTTGGTGCAGATTTCGATATTCGCGAATTCCACCATCAAATATTGCGTCATGGCTCAGTGCCAATGTCAGTGCTCGAAGAGCAAATTCAACTTTATATTAAAGCTGAATTAGCCAAACGAGCAGCATAGCTGTATAGCAGTATAAAAGAAGAGGCGTGATTTACATCACGCCTTTTTTAATTAATAAAATGCGAATTCTCCTAGCGCCTTTGTTATTTATCTTTGGGTAATATTATTTTAATCAAATTTGTTAGGAGTAGATTAAATGGACATTATTCCAAAAGCTCGCCTTTTACTTTTAAGTGTATTGGTTGTATATACTTTTCAAAATTCAGTTTTTGCAAAAGAGGAACCTACACCCAAAGAGGTTGTTACAGTACTGCTTAATGCAATGAAAAATAATAATGAGGAACAAATTCGAGCTGTTTTTGCCGACAATGCAAGCCAAGAATATGAACGTTGGTATAAGCATAAGAATAGTGGTGATAGATTTAAAAGCTGGCTTGAATCAGATATTATTAATGTTCATGGCCAAGTAATTGAACCTGTATTAAAAATGACGGGTAATCAAGTGGTTGTCACTGGTACTTATAAAAACAATGATGGTTACTCCAGCCCAGCAAATTTTTTATTAGTGGTAGAGCAGGGTAAGATTGTTAGCTGGACAATGCGGTACGATTAAGAATTCGCCTTAGTTGAAACTTGAGTTGTGTAATGTGCTAACGGCTTCTTTCATTTTATCAATAAACACCTTAATTTTTTGTGGTGTGTAAGGTTGCTTTTTATACACTGCGTGTGATGAGTAACTTTTTAACTGATAATCTGTTAGAAGAGGAATGAGCTGTTTTTTGTGGATAGCCTCTGAGAAAAACCAAAGAGGCCCAAGGTGAATACCTACGCCATTAATGACTAGGTCTCTCACCGCAGACACACTATTAACTGTGAAGTTACTGTGCATTTTAACATGTGGAAAACGAGTAAAATTAAGGTATTCAATATCGCTTTTTGCTTGTTTTTGTGAATAAAAAATAAAATTGTGTTGTTCAAGATCCATTGGATTCAATGGTATACCAAATTTCTCTAAATACTGCTGACTCGCAACCAGAACTCTGGGGATTTCTCCAAGTTTTCTGGCAATAAGCTGCGAGTTGGCTAACTCACCAATTCTCACCGCAACGTCAATTTTATTGCTAAATAAGTTCTCAAAATCACTACCAAGGAATAATTCAAAATTTAAGTCAGGGTATTGCTTTTGCATTGCCCTACATACTGGGACGACAAATTGCGAGCCAAAGTCGACTGGGGCTCCTATTCTTAAAGTGCCGCTTACTTTATGAATACTGTTCGAGATTTCTTCGTCTAATGCTTGTTGAGCATCAAGGATATCTTTTAGTCGTTCAAAATAAGTTTGTCCTTGTTCTGTAGGAGTAGTACGAACAGTTGAACGATTAAGTAATTTTACCCCTAAGCGCTTCTCTAGTGCAGCAACTTTACGGCTGATAGAGGAAGGTTCGATCCCTAATTGTGCCGCAGCATTTTTGAGGCTGCCAGCTTCTACAACTCGAATAAACAGTGACTTAGCATCGTGCATTTAGTTAATTGCATTTTTGACAATCAGTAATTGCATATTCACCTAATTCCCGCACTTTATTCAATTGGATAAAGTAATGAATTGAGAATAGGTACGCCTAATCCGTTTTAGGTTACTTACTGACTTTGATATGAATTACTTAAAGGAGATAGGAATGTCAAAACATGATGTTAAAGGTAAAGTGGTGGTTGTTGCTGGCGGTGGCAAAAATTTAGGTGGCTTGATCAGCCAAGAGTTTGCTAAAGAGGGTGCAAAAATTGTTGCACACTATCATAGTGACTCTTCGAAAGCGGAAGCTGAGGCGACTGTTGATGCGATTCTAGCGACAGGAGGTGAGGCGGTGACGTTTCAAGGTGATTTGTCTAAGGCTGATAATGTAACGGCGCTTTTTGATTTTGCTATGTCTACTTATGGTGGTATCGATATAGCTGTAAATACAGTTGGCAAGGTCCTAAGAAAGCCAATAGTTGAAACATCAGAAGCGGATTATGATTCGATGTTTGATGTTAACTCAAAAACAGCGTATTTCTTTATAAAAGAAGCGGGTAAGCAGTTAAATAACAACGGCAAAATCATCACAATAGTCACCTCTTTACTCGCCGCATTTACAGATGGGTATTCAACATATGCTGGCGGTAAGGCACCTGTTGAGCACTTTACCCGAGCTGCTGCAAAAGAGTTCTCTGGTCGTGGGATTTCGGTTACAGGTATTGGTCCTGGTCCAATGGATACGCCTTTCTTTTATGGTGAAGAAACGCCAGAGCGTGTGGCATTTCACAAATCACAAGCAATGGGAAACCAATTAACACAAATTGAAGATATCGTACCGATCGTTAAATTTTTAGCGACTGATGGTTGGTGGATCACTGGGCAAACTATTTTTGCTAACGGCGGCTATACAACACGCTAATTGATTAGGTGTGCCGTCAACCTCGGCATACCTATTTTTTTGAATTCAATGCTCTTATCACTTCTATTTTGTAAATACTTATTCTTTGAACCAACGAAACCTTAAATATATGAAGTGCTTATTGCACGTAATATAAACACCTTATATGCTTTGAAGGATGTCATTTCACAAAGGGGCCTTGGATGAGTGATTTTATAATTTTTAGTATCGATGTATTTGCCAGCTTGTTTATTTTTGCACTCGGTATAGGTTTACTGGTGATTGTGTGCTTTTACATTAGTGATGTGACGCAATCTAAACAGGCGATTCGCCGTAATTACCCGGTGATCGGTCGCTTTCGTTATTTTTTTGAACGCCAAGGTGAATTCTTCCGACAATACTTTTTTGCCATGGATAGGGAAGAGCTACCATTTAATCGTGCTGAGCGAAGCTGGGTGTATCGTGCTGCGAAAAATGTTGATCGTACTACGGCCTTTGGTTCAACCCAAAGCCTTGAAGCAACGGGCACTGTGATGTTTATGAACTGTGCGTTTCCGACTTTAGATGAAGATGCACTTGATCCAAGCGAAGTCACGTTAGGGCCTTATTGCCAAGCTCCTTATACAACAAACTCGTTATTTAATATTTCAGGTATGAGCTTCGGTGCCTTATCTAAGCCCGCTGTTCGCGCATTATCGCGAGGGGCAAAATTAGCCGGCTGTTGGATGAATACCGGCGAAGGAGGGCTCAGCCCTTACCACCTTGAAGGTGGCGCTGATATTGTGTTTCAGATTGGCACGGCAAAATATGGTGTACGAGATGAGCACGGTAAATTAAGCACCGAAAAACTCAAAGCGATTGCTGAGCACGAACAAGTTAAAATGTTCGAAATTAAAATGAGTCAAGGTGCTAAACCCGGTAAAGGGGGTATGTTACCAGGGCGCAAAGTGACTGCTGAAATTGCAAAAATTCGGGGTATTCCTGAAGGGCATGACTCGATTAGTCCAAATGGTCACCCAGAGATTAAATGCCCAGCAGATTTACTCGATATGATTGAAACGGTACGCAGTACCACAGGTAAACCAACCGGTTTTAAAGCGGTTATTGGTGAATACACTTGGCTCGAAACCTTGTTTAGTGAAATAAATAACCGTGGTATTGAATCTGCCCCTGATTTTATCACTATTGATAGTGCCGACGGTGGAACGGGCGCTGCCCCTCAACCCTTGATGGATTCAGTTGGTTTACCGCTACGAGAGAGCCTGCCTTTGGTTGTTGACTTGCTAAAAAAACATGGTCTCAGAGAACGAGTGAAAGTGATTGCATCGGGTAAGCTAATCGTACCGTCAAAAGTGGCTTGGGCACTCGCGCTGGGTGCTGATTTTATTGTGTCGGCGCGTGGTCATATGTTTTCGTTAGGTTGTATTCAGGCTCTACAATGTAATAAAGATACCTGCCCGACCGGTATTACGACTCATAATGAACGCTTACAGCGGGGCCTAGATGTGACCGATAAGGCACAACGTGTCGCCAATTATAATAAGTTTATTCATTATGGTGCAGGGCTGATTGCTCATTCATGTGGTGTATCAAGTGCCCGCGAGTTAGCTCGCCAGCATGTGCGAGTGGTACAAGAAAATGGTTTATCAGAGCCGCTCGATAAAATGTATGAGCACTACAATAAATAATCTAGTTGAGTTGAATAATTAAAAGGCGCATTGAGCGCCTTTTTACTTTTTGACTATCAGTTTAATAAACTGATTAACAACGAAAAGAACTCGTCTTTATTGTTACAGCTTGTGGCATTGAGCATCAGTTGCTCGCCGAGTACGAGCGTTTGCTGTTGTACTGCTAAACGAGCTTGTGCATCTTCAATACCGTCTATATCTGCAACATGGGCTAAACCAATAGTACGGCGAATAAGTTCAGCGCCACAGTAGCCAATCGCATCACGCAATACGTGTTGTAAGTAATCTTCGCTAAAGGCGCGGTTTGCAAAGCTAATATCAGTTGCTTCGCTGCTTGCTAGGTTCAGCCAATGTTGCTCAAATTGGCTATAACAGTCTTGTAAGCAAGTTAATAAATGGGTTTGATACTGGCGGCGTTTTGCTTGCTCTGTAATACGGGCGTTTTGGGCACAGTAATTTAGTAGCAAGTTACCCATAAATGAGCCGATATCGAAACCAACAGGGCCAAAAAAGCCGAACTCTGGGTCGATCATTTTAGTGGTTTTGCTATCAACAAAAATGCTGCCACTGTGCATATCGCCATGCAATAAAGTTTGCGGGCACGATAAAAATTTCGCTTTTAATTTAGCTGCGGCTAGTTTTAAAGCATCATTATTACGAATACTTTCGACGTGCTCAGTAAGCTCTGCAGGGAAATTATTGCGCTCATGCTCAATGTACGGATCAGTAAAGAATAAGTCTTCTGTGATCTTACATAAATCAGGGTTAATAAATTGACTGACTTTGGCTTTTTTATCTTCAGCAGATAAGTAAAAATCCGAGTTATAAAAGCCTATACGGCTTAAGTAGAGCGCAACATGACTTGCCAATAAGGGAAATTGCTCTGCGTTGATTTGTGCGCCACGTAAAATTTGTAACTCACCTAAATCTTCTAACACGGTTAATGCCAGCTCGACATTGTGATGTAATATCGCCACGGTATGCTCTGGGCATAACTTACCATGATTAATCAATACTTCGGCTTCGATTCTGGCGCGGTCTAACGATAATGGCCATGACTCACCTACGCAGCGGGCATAAGGGAGTGCTTGCTTTAGAATTACACTGTTGTTGTGCTGATCAGCAACCCGAAAAACTAAGTTTAAGTTTCCATCTCCAAACTCGTATGCAGTCAGTGTTGCATCAGCAGGGAAGACTGAAATTAGTTCACTTTTAACAAGTTCTTTAATGTAATCAACAGCATGCTCTGCATTAAAGGCAGTGTATTTAGCCATGGCTCTATCTCGTAATACAATTAACTTTGAGCATTCTATACCTGTAACCGTTTAGATGTCCATACATCTAGCTTGTTAGTTGTCAAAACTGATGTAAAATAACTATTCACATAAATTAGTTATTCATTAGTTATTCGGATTCAGTATGCAAGATCTCATCGCCAGCAGTATTAAATATCAGCAAGGTACGCTAACCGTGCTTGATCAGTATTTGTTACCACATCAACAGCATTGGCATGTATGTAACGATGTTGAAACGATGAAAGATTTGATTCTGACTTTGAAAATCCGGGGAGCGCCTTTAATCGGCTTAGGTGCTAGCTTATTGGTTGCACACCTAGCTGAGCAAGGCATGAGTCAATCAGCACTTGCGGTTGCTATAGATGAACTAGAAGCGACACGCCCAACCGCCGTTAACCTTATGCACTGCATGGCCAAGTTACGCCTAGCGCTTGCAGAGACTGACTTTGTAACTGCTGTTGTCGCGACTGCTGAGCAGTTATTTAAAGAAGATATTGCCCTTTGCGATAGCATGGCAGAACGTGGTGCGGCTTTGGTAAATAAGGGAGATAACATTTTAACCCATTGTAATACCGGTGCTTTAGCGACTGCGGGCGTAGGCACTGCATTAGGTGTGATTTATAAAGCGCAGCAACGTCATGGTGATATTCATGTTTGGGTTGATGAAACAAGGCCGTTACTGCAAGGCGGTCGTTTAACGGCTTTTGAGCTTGAGCGCTGGCAAATTCCTTACACCTTGATTTGCGATAACATGGCGGCGAGTTTAATGGCTGCGGGCAAAGTAGATAAAATCTTTGTAGGGGCAGACCGTATTGCTGCAAACGGTGATTTTGCCAATAAAGTCGGCACTTATAATCTCGCTGTGTTAGCGCATTTCCATAACATTCCATTTTATGTCGTTGCGCCACTTACTACACTTGATACACAAACGTTGTGTGGTGCAGATATCGAAATTGAGCAACGCAGTCCTAATGAAGTGCGCGGTGTTAGTGGCAGTTTTGGTGAAGCGATGTGGGCACCGACTAACGCGAAGGTTTATAACCCGGCATTTGATGTGACACCGGCGAGCCTAGTCACAGGCTGGGTGCTCGATAGCGGAGTTTATAACCAGTCCGATATCGAGCAAGGTATTCTAAAACAGTTAAAGTCGTAAATTACTCTGCGCTTTTTTTAGTGTAGAGCTCAATGCTATTTTGACTATTTGCGGTTAGTAACGAAATCGCCAGCTTGTCATTACTCGCATTGATATGCGTTATATAGTGTAAGGGCCGCATTTTCATTGCTAGATCAACATCTTGTATGTTTGCCAAGTCAATACTATAAATTTCATTATTTGTGGCAATATATAAGCTGTGATGGTTGCTTGTCATAGTGATAATTGAAGGCTTTAGCTCGATTAGTTTGTCAGGAGTTATCAGCTCACTATAAGTATTGCTGTCACTATCTAAAAGCAAATATTTTCCGTATTTAGAATGGACGATTAGCTGATTATCATCATACCAAGCAATTGCCAATGGGGTGTCGATGGTGCTTTTGACAACCTGATCGCTGTTGGTGTGCAAAATCATTAGTTGGTTTTGCTGGTTACTAAGCTCGGTAAAGATTACTGCAATTTTATTACCTCTGACTGCTGCTAGTTTGCTGTTTCCTGGTAGTGTCCAGTGTTTAACTTCTGAAAAGTCATTGGCATTTAATAAGCTTAGCTTTTGATTGCTTTTATTAAAACTCACCAGCTGACTGCTGTCGTTATTTGCAGAAAT
Organism: Pseudoalteromonas sp. S2721; assembly: GCF_005887425.1. Taxonomy (NCBI): domain Bacteria; kingdom Pseudomonadati; phylum Pseudomonadota; class Gammaproteobacteria; order Alteromonadales; family Pseudoalteromonadaceae; genus Pseudoalteromonas; species Pseudoalteromonas sp. S2721. The sequence goes on along the minus strand of NZ_PNCZ01000028.1, from coordinate 126,485 downwards.
AATGGTGGTATCTTCACCAATTTTGTCGGTTATATCTATATATTGGTTGTTTTTTCTGAGCCAGTGCTGTCGTTTATAGTATTCAAGATCAGCGAAGTAGACATCATTATTCGGTAGTGCGACAACATCATCCTCATGCTTATTAGCTGTGGCAATATAGCTCATTTGTTTTGATTTTATGTCAAATATAGCCGCATCACTGTCGTGTAAATCAGTGCTGATCAGTACACTTTGTTTATTAAGAGGGTAAGCGTAATTTGCTCGTTTTACTGGGGCTTTAATGGCTTGTCCCCGACTCATGGTATCAAATGAAAATGATTCAATAGTTAATTTACCGCGGTTATACCAAACAAGCGAGTTAGTTTGTTTATCATAAGTTGCAGCCCAAGCTCGGTATTCGTTGGTGGTTAAAAGTTTGAGTGAGCTACCGTCTAAATTCGCTATATAAATTTCTGCTTGGCCAACATTGTGGCGTTCAAAAATAACACGGTTGGGGTTTTTAAGTGTTGTTAAAATATAATCGCCAGTGCCAGTAATATTAGGTGATGTAATGCGAATTTCTTCACCGGTCTTTAAGTCTTGCGCATACAGAGCAGATAGGTGAGTTAAGCCACGGTAATTATTACGTCTTGTAATTGCCGTATTACCAATTTCAATGTACTGATCTGGTGTGATATTTAATATAGATTGATTTGTAACTGGCTTTAGTAATACTTCATTTGATAGCAAATTGCTTGCTTGCCAAGCACTACAATCATTGAAGTCACTGTTTTCACATGAACTATAAAATAGCCGCTCGCCATCTTCAGACCAGCCCTGTAAAAAGACAGCGCCAGATGTAATTGAGTACTCTTTTTTTGTCGTTAAGTCGACAACATAAATATGTTGATTGTCATTTTGCAGCACATAGGCAAGCTGCGTTTTGTCGTGATTTAGCAATAATTGATAGTGAGTGCCCTTATGCCATGAAATCGTTTCGGCTTGCAGGTCTAAAAATGGCGCTTCGTTTTGTGCTTCATCATTTACTTTAGGTTGCTGTAAGAACAACCAAATAGCCGCAATCAATAAACCAAGCGCTAAGGCCGCAAAAGACCATGGCCAGCGTGAAGAATGCGCTTTTTGCACGTTAAGGGGAGTTGTATTAACTGGAGTTTCAGCTTCTTTATGTTCTGTGTTTTTATCTTCTGTTATTTGTGGGTCTGAAATGGGGGTGGGCTCAAGAGGCTTAACTTTAATAAATAGGCTATAACCTTTGCGGTAATGGGTTTTAATAGTTTGCCCGGGCTGCTTTTCTGATTTGAGAGTTTTTCTTAGTTCAGAGATGGCACGGTTAATAGCATTGTCATCAACAAAACTTTGTTGCCAAATATTCTCAACCAGCTCTTGGCGAGTGATAATGCGATCATTATGCTCAATAAAGAAACACAGCAATTTAAACAATAAAGGTTCTAGTTCACGCTTATGAGTGCCATCGCTGATGGTTTGCTGCTGAGTGTTAAATTGCCACTCACCCACATAAATAACGGTATCGCGTAAGGGTGAAAATGCCGACCCCATGTTTAGTCCTTTAACTAAAAAATATTAATTTTGATAGGGAAGATAATAACAGCTTTTGTTCTTGATTTGGGTCTTTTTGTTTTATATTTGTAAATTAAAGGCTGTTTTTTGCAACATATAGCCAAGCTTGGTTGTTACATTGGAATGTTTCTGCGATTCGTTGATAATCATCTACTTCGTAAGCATCAGCCTGATTGAGCTCACGTTTAGTGATTAAATAAATAGTGCCATTAACAATATCACTTTGTTTGCCTGTTTTGATTAACGCCGGGTGAAAACGTTGACCACTACTTTTAAGCACGGCTTCGTCGGTGATCTCGACTTCACCAATGACATACCCAGTTAGCGTAGCAGGTTGACCTTCGAGCAAACGCCCAAAGGTATCAAGCTGAACCTGCGGGTACTGTAATGTACCGTAAGAAAATAGCTTTTCCATGTTAGTCCAGCAGCGGGAAGTTGGTAGCAATAGTTGACTCAGTGCTTTTAGCGACCCAACCTTCGGTATTATTGAATAAGCGAATTGCTGTGAATTCAGGGTCGCTGCCCATATCAAACCAATGTGGTGTGAGTTCTGGTACTGAAATTAGGTCGCCTTGTTGACACAGCACTTGATACACTTTATCGCCTAGGTGTAAGCAGAATAAGCCTTGGCCTTTCACAAAAAAACGAACTTCATCTTCGCTATGTGTATGCTCAAACAAGAACTTACCGCGTAGTTCGCTGGCATTTGGATTACCCTTAGCAAGCGAAATAACATCCACTGTTTGATAGCCCCCTTCAGCTTTTAAGCGCTCTATATCTTTAGCATAAGCAGTTAAAATTGCGTCATGACTGGTCTCTTGGTCAATCTGTGCTGTTGCTTGCCACTGCTCAAAGCGAACGCCAACGGTATTTAGTTCATTGGCAATCGCGCTTAAGTCTTCACTATGAAACAGTATGTTGTTTGCGTTGTTATCATTAAAAATAGTTAATTGGCTCATGCTAAAAGCTCCGCACTAAATGCTGTGAAATCGTTAATGTATGGGTGAGCGTCGCTTACTGCTTGTCCATCGCGAACAAGGTGTAAAGTGCCAAGGCCTGCAGCTTTGGCAGCATCAAGCTCTGCCACCACATCGCTTAAAAACAATACTTCGGCAGCGTCAAATGGCAGCTCGGCAATAATATTTTCATAAGAGCTCTGCTGTTGTTTTGCGCCAACTTTAGTGTCGAAGTAATCACTAAATAAAGGTCTAACATCACCATAATCAGAAAACTCAAAAATCAGGTGCTGGGCTTTTACTGAGCCTGATGAGTAGACATATAAACTTTTACCAGCATGTTTTTGGGCTTGTAAAAAGTCATAAGCGTCAGGGTAAAGGTGGCCAGAAAAATCACCACTTTCGTAGCCCGTTTGCCAAATTAAGCCTTGCAACTGCTTGAGTGGGGTAATTTTTTGATCAGTTTCAATCCAATGAATTAAATGCTTAATGACCGTGTCGATATCGGCTTCGGGTTGCTCTATATGTGCCTTAACAGCCTCAATTTGGGCTGCAACTTCTGGGTCTGTTTGATGTGATTTTACAAACTCAGGTAATTGCCCAGCTGCGTAGGGAAATAATACATCTTTAACAAATGAGATGCGGGTAATTGTGCCTTCAATATCGGTTAAAATCGCTTTGATCATGACTGAACTCCAGCTTGAATACCTTCTAGTTTTAAGCGCTCCAGTTCACAGCTAAATAGAAACTCTAATCCTTCTAAATGACGAAGTACTTCTTTGATATCTCGACCAACGACATATAAACCATGGCCACGAATTAATACAGCATGCTCAATAGGGGTGTGAAGGTGATGATCACTGACTAGTAAGCTTAAACGGTCAATGTCTTGGTCATTATCAAAAATGGGAATAGTTAAGGTATCTAAGTGCGATTTGATACCGCTTAAAGATTTTTGCATTTCGTAGCCATGCAAATTGATAGCGTGGCCTTTGATCACACGAGATAACACGGTTGCCGCAACAGAATGAGTGTGCAAAACAAATTTAGCTGACGGGATAAGCTTATACATATTCAAATGTAGCTCAGTTTCAGCTGATGGATTGCCAGAGCCTTTAGTACGATTGCCTTCATGATCAAATTCAATAAATGCATGAGTGCCGAGTTGACCTTTATCGAAACCACTTGCTGTGACGACATAACCGCTTGCTGTGCGGGCTGAAAAGTTACCACCAGTAGCAGGGACCCAGCCACGTTGGCTTACCCATTTACCAGCTTCAATTAGTTCTGAAATAGCGGTATTGTTATGCATATATTCCTCGACATTCTAAAAGTTATTTAGACGGCTATACATCTGTTTTAAGCAATGATAGCATCGCTTCGGGCGCAAAACCATCTTTAAGGAACCTCTGTGTTTGAAAGTAAATTGCCGAATTTAGGCACCAGTATTTTTAGTCAAATGACCGCTCTAGCAAATAAGCACCAAGCGCTTAATTTATCTCAGGGTTTTCCTGAATTTGATGCACCAGAATTACTAAAAAAACAGCTCAATCATTATGTACTTGAGGGGGTAAATCAATATGCGCCTTCAAGTGGGGTTGCAAAGCTACAACAGCAAATAGCGGCTCTGATAGCGAGAAAATACCATAACAACATAAATTACGAGCAACAAGTTACTGTTACGTCAGGGGCAACAGAGGCATTATTCGTAGCAATTCAAGCACTTGTCAAAGAGGGTGATGAAGTTGTGGTATTTGACCCCGCGTATGACTCGTATCAACCGGCCATTGAACTTGCAGGCGGTCGTTCAGTTCATGTTGCTTTGCATGCGCCAGACTACAAAATCGATTGGCAAGCCGTAGCTGATGCTATTACAGAAAAAACACGTGTCATCATCATCAACACGCCACATAACCCAAGCGGTAAAATCTTTAAAACAGAAGATATTAACGCCCTTAAAGCGCTTGTTACTAAGCATGATTTATATGTGATCAGTGATGAAGTGTATGAGCACATTACCTTTGATGGTGCTTTGCATTTAAGTGCGTTGATCGACCCTGAGTTATTTGCACGCAGTTTTGTGATCTCAAGCTTTGGTAAAACCTTTCACAGCACCGGCTGGAAGATGGGTTACTGTGTAGCACCCGCTCAGCTCATGGTGGAGTTTCGTAAAATTCACCAATATGTGACCTTTTCAAGTTTTACGCCTGCTCAGCATGCATTAGCCGATATGCTTGAGTTAGAGCCTGAGCATGTTGATGAACTTAGTTGTTTTTATCAACAAAAACGCGACTTGCTCAGCGAAGCACTAGCGCAAAGCTGTTTTAAAATATTACCAAGTGAAGGCACCTATTTTTTGCTACTCGATTACAGTGATGTGTCTGATCTTGATGATGTTGAGTTTTGCCAATGGTTGGTTGAGCAAGCGGGTGTTGCAGCTGTACCACTCAGTGTGTTTTATAACAGTACAAGCAGCGATAAAGTGATTCGTTTATGTTTTGCTAAAAATGATGACACATTAAAATGTGCCGCGGAGATTTTATGCCAACTTTAACCTTAGCTTTAGTGCAGTCATCACTGCATTGGCTTGATAAAAGCGCTAACCTTGCGCACTTTACTGAGCAGCTTAACAGTTTAAACGAGCAAGTTGATTTAATTGTCTTGCCAGAAACATTTGCCACTGGTTTTGCGATTAATCTAGATTGCAGCGAACCAGAACAAGGCGAGGTACTTAGCTGGTTAAAAGCCACAGCTAAGCAAAAAAATGCTGTGGTTGCAGGCTCTGTTTTAGTTGCAAAAGGCGACAAAAAGGCTAATCGCTTTTATTGGGTTTGGCCAAATGGCGAAGTGAAGTATTACGACAAACGCCATTTATTCTGTTTAGGTAACGAAGGCAATTTCGTCGCAGCAGGCGAGCATCGCGAGATATTCGCTATCAATGATTTTCGCATTTTGCCGCAAGTGTGTTACGACTTACGCTTTCCTGTATTTCAGCGTAATTGCAACGACTATGATGTGATGATCAACGTAGCTAATTGGCCAGCAGCTCGTCGCCATGTCTGGGATACCCTGCTAAAAGCACGCGCAATGGAAAACCTGTGTTATGTCGTGGGTGTCAATCGCATTGGTGCTGATGGTAATAATGTTGCCCACAGTGGTGGAACTGCCGTTTATGATTTTAAAGGTGACACCTTGGCTAAGCTCGAAGATGGCCAATCGGGTATCATTATTCAGCGCTTAGAAAAATCACCGCTTGATGACTTTCGAAGAACGTTTCCTGCTCACTTAGATGCTGATCAATTTCAGTTACTGTAATTGCTCGAAGCCGCATACTCAAAAATTTGTTAAACTCATGGTTGGATTATTTACTTTAAGCAATCATGAGTCGCAAAATCACCCCCGTTATTCTTGCTGGTGGCATAGGTTCTCGTTTATGGCCTTTGTCGCGTAAAGCGATGCCTAAGCAGTTTTTGTCTTTGCTTAGCGAAAAATCACTGTTACAGAGCACGCTTTTACGAGTGGCTGACTCACGATTTAATGCGCCAATTCTAGTGTGCAATGAAGAGCATCGCTTTATCGCTAAAGCGCAAATTGCAGAAATCACAGATAGCTATACTTTATTGCTTGAACCTGAAGGTAAAAATACCGCCCCCGCGATTGCCCTAGCCGCTGAATTTGCACTGCAAAATGGTCTAACTGATCCCTTGTTGGTGATGCCTGCTGATCATCATATCAGTGATTTTGATAAACTTATTGCCTGCTTAGATAATGCGATAGCGCTTTGTCAGCAACAACAATTAGTAACCTTTGCCATTACTCCCACTGAGCCACATACCGGCTATGGTTATATTCGCCAAGGTGAACAGTTAGCTCATAAAGGCTGTTTTAAGGTGGCTGAGTTCAAAGAAAAACCAGCTCTGCAATTAGCCGAAAAATACCTTGCCAGTGGTGAGTATGGCTGGAATAGCGGCATGTTTTTATTTTTGCCAGATGTGTACTTGAGTGAGCTTAATCGTTTTGCGCCAAAGATTGCTGACAGTGTCGCAAAAGCGGCTAGCTTCACCGCAGATTTAGGGTTTCAACGGCCTGTTGCGGGTGCGCTCACAGCATGCCCAAGTGATTCTATTGATTATGCTATTTTGGAGCGTAGCGCTAACGTTGCTGTTATACCTGTTGACTTAAATTGGAGCGATGTTGGCAGCTTTTCTGCATTATCGAAAATCGCAGAAAAAGACCATCATGGCAACTATTTAGCTTCACAAGGAGTGAGTTTAGATAGCGAAAATAATCTACTGATCAGCGAGGCTGATCACACTATTGCGGCGCTCGGCGTGAGTAATCAAGCAATTATACATACTCATGATGCCACCTTAGTGGCAGACAAAAGTGCGCTCGATAAGCTCCCTGATTTACTTAAACAGCTTGCTGTTGTTGATAGCGATAAACTAACCCACCATCAAGCCGTATTCAGACCTTGGGGCAACTATCGAACTTTAATTGAAAGCACTGGCTTTAAAGTAAAGAAAATAATCGTAAACAGCGGCGCAAAGCTTTCAACTCAACGCCATCAGCACCGTGCAGAACATTGGGTTGTCGTATCTGGAGTGGCAAGCGTGCGAGTAGGTGATGATGAATTTGAATTATCCGCCGACCAATCTTGTTACATCGCGGCTAAGCAGCTACACAGCCTTGCTAATCAACAATACACGCCACTAATCGTTATCGAAGTACAAACCGGAGCGATACTTGATGAAACTGACATCGAGCGATTTGATGATAGGTATGGGAGGGAGTAGGTTGGTTTGAGCGGAGCGAAACGCATCAAAATCCATTTAAACCTTTTCTTTTATAAAGATAATTTACCTTTAAGCATTCCTTCGATTAGTCTTGAGCTAGGCTCTTCTAACTTTACCATCGCCTACTGCTTTTTCATTTCCCCAACGCTTTATCTAGTTCTTCTCTTAAGCGTGGACCTTTTAGATTTTCAGCCATGATTTCGGCGGCTTTTGCATTACTGCTATTCTCAAGGGTGGTAATTCGTTCTGCTAAATCACTGGCATAACTATTGTTGCCGTCTCTTGTGGCGCGAAAAAATTGGCCGATGAGGGCTGTGGCAGAAATATTGCGAACATAATCATTGTCGTCTGTTTGTAACAGCTTTTGAAAATGCTCAGCGAGCTTAGGCGAGACGTTATTTTGGCGAGATAAATTCTCTAAAGTACTGACACGAATCTTAGGATCATTAGTGTATTCGCTAATGCTTATCATGGCATCGATAACAGCATTTTCTTGGTTTTCATCTAAGTCGCGTCTGAGCATGCTTAAGGTCATTTTTAGTTGCCCGTAGGCTGCTAAGCGCTCATTTTCGGACTTACTCAAATTGAGCAAGGTAGCAAGAGCTTCATTTATTGAGCTGTCGGCATATTGTGGGTCTGCTTTGATGCGTTCGCGGTAGTCATCAGGTAAATTACTTAGCCAACCAAGCGCCGGATTTCTCTTCTCAATTTCGGCACGTCGCTCGTTTTCTTGCTTTTCTATCGCCTGTTCAACCAATGTTGCTAGCAGCTCGGGATCAATGGCTGGCGCTTGATTTTCAAGCTCGTGAATGCGTGTTTCGAGATCTAAAATATAGCCATGTAAGGCAACTAGGTTTTCTCTGTCTTGCTCTGGAATGGTTAACTCTTTTAAGTTAGGTTTTGCCTGCTGTATAACTACAGGCTTGTCAGTCGAGTTTACTTTTGTATAGCTATAAATTGATAAGCCCAGTGCAATGCTTGCAAATGCCAGCGCAGTACTCCCTTGCCAAGTCGACATATCACATCATCCAAGTTGCTTTGTAATATCAGCAGATTAAAACAAGCCATTTGTATTATCAATTACTTATGATGATAAAAACAAAAAGCGCAGCTAGTTAGCTGCGCTTTTAAATAGAGTTTATGTCGATTAATGGGCTTTTGCGTATGCTTCAGCTTGTTGCCATACACGGAGCATATTGCCACTTAAAATCTTTTTGATGTCTTTATTGCTATAACCACGGTCCATTAGGCCTTGCACTAGGTTAGGGTAGCTAGATACATCTTTTAAGCCAGTAGGTAGAGAGTCGCCTACACCATCGTAATCTGAGCCAATACCCACATAATCGATACCAATTAGCTCAACTACATGGTCAATGTGATCAAGTACTTGTTCTAAGCTTGCAAATGGAAACGGGTTTTTAGCGCGATAGGCAGCATCAAAATCTTTACTTAGCTTAGTACCGTCTTTTTTCTTTTCAGCCTTTGCTGATTTAAGTTGATCGTACCAAGAGCCAGCTTTTGCCGTAACAAAGCTTGAACCGAAGTTAATTTGAATAACACCACCATTCTTTTTAAGAGCTAATAGCATGTCGTCATTCATATTACGCTCAAAGCCAGGCGTGTATTTACGCAGTGATGAGTGTGAAGCAATCACGGGTACTTTCGAAATTTCCATCACTTGGTAAAACGCATCATCAGAAATATGTGATACATCAACCAGCATACCAATGTTGTTCATTTCTTTTACCAGCTCTTTACCGAATGGGCTCAGGCCTTTCCACTTACGACGAATATCATAAGATGAATCAGAAATGTGGTTACTCTGCGAGTGAGCGAGCGTAATGTAACGTACGCCACGCTCATAAAAATGCTTAAGGTTTTTAATGTCGCCTTCGATAGGTGAGCCGTTTTCCATACCCATAGCAATCGACATTTTGCCTTGTTTAAACTGCTCTATAATATCGGCAGTCGAGTCTGCAATGGCGAACTTATCTGGCGCGCGTTGTACAATCGCTTCCATAGAGTCGATTAACTGATTTGCTAATTGGTAGCTTTTACCTTTGCCTTCAAATTCTAGGTTTGCAGGAATGTAAATTGACATGAAAGGAGCGTTCAAACCACCTTGCACAGCACGCGGATAATCAAAATCACCGTCGCTTGTAGCTTTGGCTACGTCAGCCCACTTGTTATGAATACGGTAAGGCACATCGATATGGGTATCGATTAAAATAGTGTCTTTTGCCAGTTTAATGGCTTTATCTGATGCAGTAACCTGATCTGCATTTGCTTGACCAATTAAGGCCAAAGAAACAGCGGCAACCAGTGAGCTTAGTTTTTTCATTTTTTAATGGCTCTTTAAGTTAAAAAGCCATTGTGAAGGGTTACAGTATAACTTACAAGTTTAGTCGTTAAACGACGCTTGGTACTCTGGATCTGCTTGTAGAGCAATGAATTCAGCTTTAGATATAATTGTCACTGACTCATGTAACTCAGAAAAAAACACCATGGCTTCACCACTTTTAAGTTGTTGATGAACCTGTGCTACTTTGCTTTCAATGCTAAATTCTTGCTCGCCGTAATCAGTGCCTTCACGTAAAACATAACTTTCGATTAAATTATACAGAGTCTCTTTATCGAGGCGTTCGTGGGGAATGATCATAACTGCTCTTTTTTAACTAATTGTTGAAAATACTCAGGAACAATTCGTTCAAGCCAATATTCGGGCTTAAAAGGGTTTTTACCGCTAATAAAACCGACATGGCCCCCTTGTTCTGAGATGCGCAGCGTAACATGTTCACTCACATCTAAGCTATCTGGCACGGCTTCTATTGATAACATTGGGTCATCTTTGGCGTGCACAATCAGCGTAGGTGTTGCAATGCTTTTTAAAAATGGTTTTGCACTCGCTTGCTGATAGTAATCTTCAGCACCGGCAAAGCCGTGCAATGGTGCCGTGAGCATATTATCGAATTGCCATAAGTCATCAATCGCCATCAGTTTTTCTGGCGTTAGGCTAATTTGCTGTTCGATTTGTGGCAGCTTTCTTTGCATCGATTTTTTCATTCGATCGAGCAAATATTTTTGATAAATCTTACCTAAGCTTTTACGAATAACTTCGCACGATGATGACAAGTCAAATGGTGCAGACACAACGGCTGCGCCAGTTAAGTTCGATTTAGTACCATGCTCACCTAAATATTTTGCTAGTACATTACCACCTAGTGAAAAGCCCACGGCAAATAACGGGCGTTTTGGGAATTTGCTCTTAAGGTGATTGATGAAAAAGCGCAGGTCTTCTGTTTCGCCGCTGTGATAAGCACGTGCTAAACGGTTAACTTCGCGCGAGCAGTTTCGAAAATGCATTAAAACTACAGCAAAGCCTTGTTGCTTAAGTTTTTTCATCATGCCTTTAGCATAAAAGCTATTTATATTGCCTTCTAAGCCATGCAATACAATAGCGAGGGGGGCTTGCTCATTATGAGGTGTTGCCCAAGCCAGTTCTAAAAAGTCACCATCAGGGGTATCGATAGTCGATAAGTCATACCGGGTATTATGAAAAGGGCGAAAAAAGCGCGGCATTATGGTTTGTAAATGGCGATTGCGCATCCACCACGCAGGCTTAAATTCAGGTAACATAGCTGACACTTTCGAAACAAAATAAGCACCTATTGTAGCAAGTTTTTGCTTTTTGAGAACCGCTACAAGATTTTAGCTATACACAAATAAAAAGCCCCTAAACAATAAATTGGATAGGGGCTTTGTGCGTCGTGCTTAATTCTTACTTAGGAACTTCTGCGTCATGTACTTTTTTAATGAAGTAACCAACATAGAAAAGGCATAAAACGATAACAACTGCCAAAATGCCGAATGACATAAATAAAACTGGGTCGCTAAAAAAATCTCTAAAGAATACGTTCATGGTTGTGCCTCCTAATGTCTATGGGTTAATCATAGGCTGGCTTGAGGACGGCAGATATGATCCAGATCAAGCAATTTTCCTGATGCTATAGGAGGTGATTTAATTGTTGATTTGGATCAAGTTTATTAGGGGAGTTCGGAGCTTTTAGCTATAAGTTTTAATCAGATAAAAAGGGGCCTTTATTGAGGGCAGTTCAATTAAGATTGCTACCGACTAGATTTTACTGCTTGTCGCTTAAATAAAGCCTTACATTTTCAGCCTGTTTATGGAGGGTGAATATCATGGTATTTGCTGCGTTTATCAGTAATTGTTGCTGCTTTTTTTCTAGCTTTAATTCTGCGCTAAGTAGCTCTTTGCGAATGGTAGGGTAGTCTGAAACCTCGTTTTGAATGGTTTTAAGGTAGGCGCGTGTGGCTCGTAGGGGCTGTAAAGCCTGTTGGTCAAATTCGGCAATGCACGACTCAAGCTCACTCAGTTGAGAGGGTGTTACAGCCAGCTCTAACGAATCAAGATAATAAAGCAGCAGGCAAAGGTTAACATTTTTGCTTTGCTGGTCTTGATAGCCTAGTAGCTTGGTTTGCATGCCGTCTTTGCTGTAAAGCTTGCATGCAAACTGCCAAAACTGTTCGCTGTTAAGCGGTTTCATCGGCAAAGGCCTGCTCTTTTTCTTCAAGCTCTTCAAGTGCCATGAGCAGCTCTTCTTCAACGTCATTAAGCTTGGGTGTTAAGCTTGCTTGCTTAGTGAGCAGCTCTGTCAGTTTGGCTTTATTTTCATCACTATATAAATCATTATCGGCAAGTGCGTTTTCGATTTCTCCAAGCTCTGTAGAGTACTTATCAAGTTGCTTTTCAAGCTTTTCGATTTGCTTTTTCAACGGCTGCACTGACTTTCTGAACTCAGCTTCTAAGCGCTTTTGCTCTTTGCGGTTAACGCTTGAATGTGCTTTAGGGGCATTGTCTTCAGGGCTTTTAGCAGCTTCTTTATTGGCATTGAGTAGCCATTGGTAATAGGCATCAAGGTCATAACCAAATTGTGTTACTTCGCCGTTATCAACAAGGTAATACTCATCAGCGGTATTTTTAAGCATGTGACGGTCGTGCGATACGGTCACCATAGCACCTTCGAAGCCTTGTAGCGCCATTACTAAGGCATGACGCATTTCTAAGTCTAGGTGGTTGGTTGGCTCATCCAGTAACAGTAGGTTTGGCTTTTGGTACACCAGCATTGCTAGCACTAAACGGGCTTTTTCACCGCCAGAAAATGGCGCAACTGGCTCAAGTGCTTTATCGCCAAAGAATGCAAAACCGCCTAAAAAGTCACGCAATGATTGCTCAGGAGCTTGCGGATTTAAACGTTGTAAATGGGTCACTGCACTGGCTTTTAAATCAAGTGACTCAAGTTGATGCTGCGCAAAGTAACCAATATTTAAGCCCTGATGCTGAAATACTTCACCTGCTTGAGGTTGTAAATCGCCAGCTAATAATTTAATCAGTGTTGATTTACCCGCACCATTTCGGCCAAGCAGCGCAATACGGCTACCCGGCACAAGGTTTAGCTTGATGCTATGCAAAATGGTGGTGTCGCCATAGCCTGCTTTGGCTTGGTCGAGAGTCATTAACGGGTTTGGCAGCGCTGTTGGCTCCGCAAATTCAAAATCAAAGGGTGAGTCAACATGGGCTGGGGCTAATTTTTCCATACGCTCTAGGGCTTTTACGCGGCTTTGTGCTTGCTTAGCCTTACTGGCTTTTGCTTTGAAGCGCGTAATGAATTTTTCTAGATGAGCAATTTGTTCTTGTTGCTTTTCGAACATCGCTTGTTGTTGTAATAAGCGCTCTGCTTTTTGGCGTTCGAATTGCGAGTAATTGCCTTTATAAACATTTATTTTTTGTGCGTCTATGTGCCAAATTTGGTCAACAACGGCATCTAAGAATTCTCGGTCATGGGAAATAAGCACTAGAGTGCCTGTGTAGGCGCGTAAAAAGCGCTCTAACCAGTAAACGGCATCGAGATCTAAGTGGTTGGTTGGCTCATCTAGCAGTAATAAATCAGCATCACGAATAAGTGCTTGTGCTAAGTTTAAGCGCATACGCCAGCCACCTGAAAAGGCGCTCACTGGGTTGTCAATTTGCTCATTACTAAAACCTAAACCGTGTAATAGCTCACCTGCTTTTGCCTCAATGCTATAGCCTTGAATATGTTCAAGGCCAATATGTGCTTTTGCCTGCGCATCGCCGTCGTTATTTTGCTCAGCTTCGCGTAGTGCAATTCTTAGCGCGTAATATTCAGGGTGACCTTGTAATACATAATCCAGAGCGCTGATTTCGAGCGCGGGAGTTTCTTGTTTTACAGAGGCAATTGACCAGTCTTTAGGAATTTGGCATTCACCGGCATCGAGTTGCAATTCAGACTTTAATAGCGCGAACAGCGTTGATTTACCACAGCCATTAGCACCAACAAGGCCGACTTTATGCTCTGGGAATAAGGTTGCAGAAGCCCCTTTTAGTAAGGCGTTACCACCACGTAGAAGTTCGATGTCTGAAATTTGGATCATGAATGTTTACTTGCACAGCACTGATTAAATTGCCGCTATCATAACACGGATCACATTAGCCTTCGCAATCGTATCAAACAGAGAATTATTAGGCTAAAATAGCCGCCTACATGCCACGGGAGATCATCTATGAGACAAAGAAAACGCTTTATTGCTGGCGCATCATGCCCTGAGTGTAAGGCCATGGATACCATGATGCTTTATAAAGAACATGATGTGGAAAAAGTGGAGTGCGTACAGTGTGGCCACAAAATGACGCAACCAGAGCAGGCTGTTCAGGCCTCAACACGCCAATTTGAGCAAGTGATTGGTGTATTTAAGCCGGGCGATTAATTCCCGGCTCTATCATTACTAAATTAATAGTGCGGCGGTGGCGGCTCTTGCATTTGTGACATTAAAGATGGCTGCTGCGCTTCTTTAATCTTTTCTGCAAGTAACTCTGTCTGGCGCTTCATTTTAGCCAGCTGCTGTTGGTGCGCTTTAAGCTCATCGTTTAATATTTCAATTGTTTCATCTTGAAAAGCGACTTTCGCTTCAAGTTCCATTAGACGATCTTCAATTGTATTCATTTGATTCTCTTAGATTAAAACTTTCAGCGAATCCGCTGGAGCTTTCGGTTAATAACGCTTGGTTGTTATCAGTAAACGCAACATCTAACACCACGGCTGATTTCGGGCGGCTTCCTTCACGAGGAATCACTTGCCACGTTTGTAATTTTTTACCTGACTCTAGTTGCCATAAATCAACCAATCGATTGGGTGAACCTGTGGCAATTAAAGTGCCTTCATCGTTAAAACGGACGGCGGTAAAAATTTTCTGACGCGCAATATACGCCAGTTTGCTAACAAGATCACCTGTAGTCAGTTGCCATACATTTGCTTGCTTCATACTGTCTGCGGTAAATGCGTAACGACCTTGTGGATCAAGGGCGACTTGAGTAACGCGACTTGGGTGATTAAAGCGATGGATCACTTGCCCTGTGCGAGTGTCCCAAAAGTAAGCAACATAGTCATTTGAGCCGCTAATGGCGTAGTGACCGTTAGGTGATAGATCAACAACATTGACTTTTTCTTGGTGGCCAAGGAACTCTATGCGCCTGCCACTCTCTAAGTCGAGGTAAACGACTACACCGTCGGCGCGACCATATAATACACTGCGCCCTTGGTTACTTATCGCGATATCTCTAATTGTTGAGGCGTGTATTTTGTAATAACCCGTGTTGTTGCCCGTGGCAATGTTCCACACTGCAAAGGTGGACTTCTCAGCGGTAACTGCATGGCTGTTGTCGTACGAGATAGCAACAGTATGGACGAGACTATCTTGGGCTTGTTGTTGAAACCATTGGTATTTTAATACCTGCTGTTGATTATCCCACAATGCAACCCCATGGTGTATTGATGAGATTAAGCTGTATTTACCATCGTGCGACAGCGCACAGGCGAAGGCACCTTTAGCCGCATGCTCATAGCGTGCAGTTGATTGCTCATGTTGCTCAGAGCACGCTACAACTAAGCAAAGGCTGAGCAGATACAAAAAAGTACGAAATATCGACATATTACGAGTATTTCCCCTTAACTCTTAGTGATTGAGAGGTTAGACTAGGTCTCGTTGAAGGCCTAGGTTGTTAGTCTAATCGCTGATCATGCATTGGCATGACGTTAGTTATTAGACAAGCAGCCTACCATGTAGGTCGTTAATCTTTAACTAGTAATAATACAATAATTGACAACTGCAAAGTGTGTCGGAGATATAAAATGAAAAAGACGATTAAATTGTCATTGATTGCAGCGTCAGTTTTAGCGCTTACAGCTTGTAATCAGGAAGCAAAAAAAGAACAGCAAGTTGAAGTTAAACTAGAGACTGAAGCTCAACAACAAGCATACGGTATTGGTGCATCTGTTGGTAACTTCTTAAACCAAGACCTTGCTGATAAAAAAGCGCTAGGTGTTGAATTAGACGAAGCACTTCTTAAGCGTGGTTTTGAAGACGCACTAGCGGGTAACGCTAAACTTGATGACGAAAAAATTCGTGAAGTGTTAACTGCACTTGATCAAAGCATTCGCACTAAACAACAAGAAAAAGCGAAAGTAGAATCTGAAAAGAGCAAAGCTGAAGGCGAAAAATACCTAGCTGAAAACGCGAAAAAAGAAGGCGTTACAGTAACTGAGTCTGGCCTACAGTACGAAGTGATCACTGAAGGTGAAGGCGAAAAGCCAGTAGCAACTGACGTTGTTAAAGTACACTACAAAGGCACTTTATTAGACGGTACTGAGTTCGATAGCTCTTACTCACGTAACGAACCAACTACTTTCCCACTTAACCGTGTGATCCCAGGTTGGACTGAAGGTTTACAACTAATGCCAGTTGGCTCTAAGTACAAGTTCACTATTCCATCTGAACTTGCATACGGTGAGCGTGATCTTGGTAAGATCCCAGCAAACTCAACGCTTGTTTTCGAAGTAGAATTACTTGAAATCCAAAGCGATGAAAAAGCTGTTCCAGCTGAGTAATATTTAACTCAATACAAAAAGGGCTGAAAAGCCCTTTTTTTATGCGCGAAGTTTATTAACTAAATGCCGTTTCTTTCATTTTTAATGTGCCACTATCAGCATCAAGCTCAACCACAGTACCAACAGGCAGGATAAATTGGCGCTTAATATGGCCAATCATAGCTCCACGATAAGCAGGGATCCCCAGCGGTTTTATATAATCTGCAAAAATATCATCAAGGGTTAATGAGCCATAACCACGGCCTGGCTTACAGTCATTACAATCGCCAAATACAAAGCCTGCAATTTTATCCAGTGCGCCCATGAGTTTTAGTGTGCTCATCATTCTGTCAATTCGATACGGCGCTTCGTCGATATCTTCTAAAAATAATATTGCGCCATTAAAGTCAGGTAAATAATTCGAGCCTGCAAGGGCAGTCAGTACTGTTAAATTACCGCCGATTAATCGTCCAGAGGTTTTACCTGATGTAATCGTTTGGGTCAGGTACTGAGTGTTAACAAGCTCATCATCGGCTTTTGGTAAGTTTTGGAATTGCATTAGCTTACGCGCTTCGAACATGTTCTTAAATTGCGCAACATGAAACGGGTTCCAGTCACTCGATGCATTTGGGCCATGAAAGCTGATTAACCCAGCTTGAGATAGTAATGCATTGTGAAGAGCGGTAATGTCCGAATAGCCCATCAGAGGTTTTGGGTTGTTACGGATCATTGCGTAGTCTAGCAAAGGTAAAATACGGGCAGCGCCTGAACCGCCACGTAAACACAAAATGGCATCAACCTCTTTATCGCTGAATAAACTATTTAAGTCGCCGGCTCGCATTGCATCAGTGCCAGCTAAATGGCCGCGTCTTGCTAAAATGTTTGGTGCAAGCTTAGCCTTGTATCCCAGTGCCTCTATAACGCCTTTTGCTAGTATGATATCAGCCTGTTCGGCAGTGGCAGCTGACGGGCTACATATCCCAATTGTGCCGCCTGTAGGAAGAGCTTTTGGCTTAATTAATGTTTGGGTACTGCTATTCTGAGCAGCCATTAAAGGAGCTGATGTTAAACTTGCGCCAGCGGCAAGAATTGAAAGTGACTTTAAAAATGACCGTTTATTCATAGCGAGCCTCATGTTTTTATAGTATGAGTATCGCATTGAAGAAAATATTTCAAATATTTGTTATGAATGGAATAGATGATTCTTTTTAGGCAGGCAAAAAGGTGTTTTTCAGCAGAGAGTGTTTCTCTGCTGTGTAACTAAGCTGTTAGCTGGTGTGATTAGAATATAAGTTATCGATTAACTCATCTTCTAGCTCAAAGCGCAGTTCAAGTGCTTCGCCTAAGATTGATAGGTCTTTATCAAACTCATCAAGCAAGTCATCTTTGTCAACTTCTGCGTATTTGTCGTTAAAGTCGAGTGCTACATCTGTGGTTTCAGAAATGCGCGGGTATAAGGCATTCGCCAGCTTTTGGCTCTCAGGACCTTTTTCTTCACACGCTTTGGCAATGTCGTCGTAAATTTCGAAATGGCCAGCAGAAAGGTAATCCATCAGAATTTGGCAAAAGTTTTGAATTTGCAGCTGATCAGGAAGGGCATGATCTTTCTTTTCGTACGGTGAAAAGCCTGCAATACGGCAGAACAACACAAGCAGCTCTTGACGTTCTGTGAGCCATTTGTCGATTACAGAGTGACTACCACCCCATTTTTGTTGAGCTTTTTCCAAACGCGTCAGCATATTTCATCTCCTCGCTGAGTAGGTTTTCCTTTGTATATATAAAAAGGAAATATGACACAAAGATCAACTAAATTCTTAGTGTCTAATTGCAACAGATTGTAAAAGTCATTCTAAAGACATACTTTTCAGCATTGAATAGGCCAAAAAATGACCTTGTTTTTAGAGTGGACTTTTTTTGCTCTCATTGCAGTGTATGGGAATTGATTCAAAACTACTAGTATTAATTTTGCAATTTTTATCTAAGCGGATGAGTTGTAATTTGCTGATTTAGAAAAGAAAAAACCACCAAAATTGGTGGTTTAATTCTTTTTCTAAGACTTGTTAAAACAAGCGTTCTTATTATTATGGGAAGATTGTTGTTCTTATTGTTATAAGATTTTTATTATTGTTTTTGTTAACGCGGGATAAGTTATACCAAGCTTTTTTGTATGTTGCAAATTTATTAATGAAAAGTTTTAAATTTATTTTATTTTCGCTCAAAAAACGCACATTAGGCTTAGGCTGGCTTAAAAAACATGATCTATATCTAGCCTTGATTATCTATCCATAGTGAGACGCGCAATATGGTGATACAATCTGCTCAATTTCATTCAGTTCTAGGATTCTATACGCATGAGCGAATTAAAAAACGATCGTTATTTACGTGCACTACAAAAGCAACCTGTTGATGTCACACCGGTATGGATGATGCGCCAAGCTGGCCGCTATTTACCTGAATACCGTGCTACACGTGCCCAAGCAGGCGACTTTATGAGTTTATGTAAAAACGCTGAACTTGCTTGTGAAGTAACGTTACAGCCATTACGTCGTTATCCGCTTGATGCTGCAATTCTATTCAGTGATATTTTAACTATTCCTGATGCTATGGGCTTAGGTCTTTACTTTGAAACAGGTGAAGGTCCAAAATTTGAACGTCCGATTTCTTCATTAGCAGATGTTAAAAAAATCCCAAATATCGATCCAACTGATGAGCTTGGTTATGTGATGAATGCGGTAAGTACGATTCGTCGCGAATTAAAAGGTGAAGTACCGTTAATTGGTTTCTCTGGTTCACCTTGGACACTTGCTACTTACATGGTTGAAGGTGGTAGCAGCAAAACATTCGGTAAAATCAAGAAAATGGCCTTTGCAGAGCCACAAACACTGCACCTATTACTTGATAAAGTAGCGGACTCAGTAATCGACTATTTAAACGCGCAAGTTAAAGCGGGCGCGCAATCGTTAATGGTATTTGACTCATGGGGCGGTGTATTAAGCCCACGTGACTACAATGAGTTTTCATTACAATACATGCACAAGATTGTTGATGGCTTAATTCGCGAATACGATGGCCGTAAAGTACCAGTGACGTTATTTACTAAAAATGGTGGTCAGTGGATTGAAGCAATTGCAGCAACAGGCTGTGATGCAGTAGGTCTAGACTGGACTATTAATATCGGTGATGCAAAACGTCGTGTTGGCGATAAAGTCGCGCTGCAAGGCAACATGGACCCAGCAATGCTGCATGGCACGCCTGAGCGTATTCGCCAAGAAGTTGCCACTATCCTAGAAGATTTTGGTACAGGCTCTGGCCATGTATTCAACCTAGGTCACGGTATTACACCAGATGTAGACCCAGAAAATGCAGGTGTATTTATCAACGCCGTTCATGAATTCAGTGGTAAATACCACAAATAAGCAAAAGCTAATCGTAAAAAAGCCCGCATTAAGCGGGCTTTTTTATTTACTTAAACAAACGATTTAAACCATTTAATGCAGCTACGCGATAGGCTTCAGCCATGGTCGGGTAGTTGAACGTGGTATTTACAAAGTAATCAATGTTATTACCGCCGTTCTTTTGCTCCATAATCGCTTGGCCGATGTGAACGATTTCAGAGGCACGCTCACCGAAGCAGTGCACACCCAGTACTTCTTTGGTATCAACATGGAATAGAATCTTTAAGCTACCCACCTCGGTGCCTGCAATTTGTGCACGCGCTAAATGCTTAAATTGAGCACGGCCTACCTCGTAAGGGACTTTTGCAGCAGTTAACTCTTGCTCGGTTTTACCCACTGAGCTCATTTCAGGGATTGTATAAATACCTGCTGGGATATCAATGATCAGCTTTTCATCACAGTTACCACATGCAATCGCATCGGCTGCAATACGGCCTTGGTCAAATGCCGCACTGGCAAGGCTTGGGTAACCTATTACATCGCCCACAGCATAAATGTTATCGACTTCTGTTTGGTATGTTTCATTCACTTTAAGCTGGCCACGACCATCCGCTTTTAGGCCAACAGCTTCAAGGTTTAATGTGTCTGTGTTACCGGTACGGCCATTGGCAAATAAAATACAGTCAGCTTTTACGCGCTTGCCTGATTTCAAGTGCATTACCACACAGTCATCACGGGTTTCTACACGATCAAACTCTTCATTATGACGAATAACAATACCGCTATTCCAAAAGTGATAGCTCAGAGCATCTGAAATTTCCGCATCCATAAAGGCAAGTAGGCGGTCACGGGTATTCACTAGGTCAACCTTGGCGCCTAAACCTTTAAAAATAGAGGCATACTCACAACCAATTACACCTGCACCATAAATCAGCACACGATGAGGGTCATCTTCAAGGCCTAAAATGGTATCGCTGTCGTAAATACGTGGATGTTTAAAGTCTACACCTGGTGGACGGTAAGGGCGCGAGCCAGTAGCAATAACGATTGTTTGTGCAGTAAGCGTTTCAAACGAACCGTCTAGGTGCGTCACTTTAATAGTGTGTTTATCAATAAACTCAGCATCACCTTGATACATATGAATGCGGTTACGTTCATAAAAGCTGCTACGTAAATTAGATTGCTTTGAAATGACGTTACTTGCGTGGCGCAAAATATCGGGGAAAGTTAAGCGGTTAGGGCGCTCACTAATATTAAATAGCGGGTTTGCTTTATATTCAATATAACGACTTACAGAGTGACGTAATGCTTTTGAAGGGATAGTACCCCAGTGCACACAGCCGCCGCCTACCGCTTCTTGACGTTCAATAACAGCGACTCTTTTGTTGCTTTTAGATAGGTTCATGGCGGTACCTTCACCGCCAGGACCTGTACCTATGATGATTGCATCATATTGATAAGATGGAGTATCTTTTTGCTTTACTTGTTGTTTGGCCACAGCCGCTCCTATGTTAACTAAAAGAGGCTTTTAACAACCTCGCATTTAGTGCAAGCCAAGCCTGCTTTTGGTTTTCCCAAGCGGCTTCAAGCTCGTGATATTGTGTCATTAATGCTGATTTTTCACACTGTTTCATCATTTTATTGCGTTTGATTTCTAACACGCGTTTTTGCAAGGCACAGAAGTGTTGCAGTTTTTTCAGCAGTAAATCGTACTCAGATTGTAATAATGTAAGCTTATCTTGCGCTAAAGGCAATTTTGCAAGGCGACCTTGAGTCTTATTCATCAAGGTTTCTGCTTTGGCTTTTTCGATTCGCTCAATCGGTGTGCGCTTTAATTTTGAAGCAAGACCGATTGCCGCTAAAGAGCGGATCATCCACTTAGTTGGATCATAGTGATACCACTTAATGCCATTGCGATAGTCGCTAGCAAAAATATGGTGGAAGTTATGATAGCCTTCACCGTATGTGAATAGCGCTAAAAAGCCATTATCACGGGCGGTGTTTTTTTCTGTGTACGGACGTGAACCCCAGATATGCGCCAGCGAGTTGATAAAAAAGGTAAAATGTTGGCTCAATACCAAGCGCAGTAAACCAACTAGTAATAACATGCCCCATACATCGCCAAGCATTAAACCAAGTAGTAAAGGAATACCAAAATTAGTCGCGACGACTAACTTCATATAGTGACGGTGTTGCCACATAACGACTTTGTTTTTTTGTAAGTCTCGGCAGTTACTGTAGTTACCGTATTGTTCGCCTTGATAATCGCGCAGCATCCAACCGATGTGGCTATACCAAAAGCCATTAGTAGCGGCGTAAGGGTCTTTGATTGGATCATCAACTTGACCATGGTGAATTCGGTGATCGCTACTCCAGTGCAAGGCACTATTTTGCAGTGCAAAAGCACCACCTAAGGCAAAAATCACTTCAATAACAGGATGCACATCATAGGCTTTGTGTGCCCACAAGCGGTGATAACCTGCAGTAATAGAAAGTCCGGCGTAGAACATACAGCCAACAAAGGCTATCCACTGTGTACTGGTGTATCCGTAGCTAAAGCCATACCAAGGAACAAGGGTGATCGCGGCCAAAAATGTAAGGCTAAAAAATAGCACGTTGGTCCAAATAATCGGTGGTTTTTTCATCTGAATAAATCTCGGCGTACAGTTGTACGCTAAAATAGTGTTTCATTCTCTCCGCGTCAAGTATTAGACTAGCTCATTAACCGAAAAATCATTAAAAGTTCACGCTGGGAGTTTCCATGTCGGGTGTTAGAGCGCAACAGAAACAAAAAACACGACAAGCACTAATCGAGGCCGCATTCAATCAATTGAGTGCCGATCATAGTTTTTCTAATTTAAGCTTACGTGAAGTTGCCCGTGAAGCAGGGATTGCCCCCACCTCTTTTTACCGCCACTTTAAAGACATGAATGAGCTTGGTTTGACCATGGTTGATGAAGCTGGTTTAACACTGCGTCAACTTATGCGCCAAGCGCGTCGCCGTATTGAGAGCGGCGGTAGTGTGATCACGACATCAATCGTGACCTTTATGGAGTTTATCGATAACTCGAGCAACCAATTTAGATTGTTATTGCGTGAGCGCTCAGGAACTTCAAAAGCATTTCGTGCTGCGGTTGCTCGTGAAATTAAACATTTCATTTTAGAGCTTGCGCATTACCTTGAAAGCGAAACACCATGCGATCCAACTCATGCATATATTCAAGCCGAAGCCATGGTGACTTTAGTCTTTAATGCCGGTGCCGAAGCCCTCGATATTGAAGGGACACAACGCGAAGAGCTGGTTGAACGCTTGATCTGGCAATTACGTTATATTGCTCGCGGCGCCACTTTGTATGGTCGTGATAGTAAAGGTAGTGTAGAAAAAACAGCCTAAAGCATGGTGGATTTTTGTTCCTGTTTTATGTATTGTTCGCTGCCAAATTAAGTAACTGATTTTTCGTTATTCAGTTACCTCAAAATATGAATAAATAGCGAGGACGCATATGCTCACCAAGGATCCGGTGAATGATACTCATGCCCATTTTTTAGAACAGAGTGAAGAAACAACGGTAAAAAACAGCCCAAGCTTTCGGGACTTGAGCCGCAGTTTGTTATACTCGCTACCGAAAAGTGTGCAAAAGAAAATTCAAGATAACCTGCTTGGCGTATTAGACGCTCATCAGGTCTTACAATTTCGAGATGACAAACGCTGCCAGTTTTGGATTAACCAAAATGGTTGGAAGCGAGTTCCCTACAGTCAGTTTCGCCATGTTTATAGCCGAATTGCGCTATACCCAAAAAGCGCTACTATTTCAAAGAACCATAGCTCAGAGGCTGCTAGCAATGCAACATCAGTTGATTTGAGAGATCATCAAGCTAGGCTATTACAAAGCAATGGCAACGAAGGACAACCCAACAGGATAAATCAACACATAATTTATACTCGTCGTGTTATCTACAGAACTGTGAATTCTCACCATCAAATTTATTAGCCACAGAGTTAAATATTTTCTTTACGTTTTCTAGTTACAGATTGCTCGAACATTATTTTATTTATCATGTTTAGTAAGTAGAGTTGGTATTTTTATTTGTGTAATTGTTGATATTTGGTTGTTTTAACCTTTTGCAGACTTGATTTTATCGATTTTGTGGAAAAATTATGCTTGCAAGCTGGTTTTTTGAATGTTAAAAATACAGCCACTGAACACACATTTAGTAAATTAAGATGCAAATTACACATTCAATTACATTAAAACTAAACCTCTTACTGCTTAAATCAGTGAGCGGGGCTTAGTGTATTTGCATTTGTAGAACATTAAAAAACCCCGCAACCGCGGGGTTTTTTTTATCTCGCTAATGGGTCATTGGGAACGAGGACAGTTTATGAAAGATAAGGTTTGGATTTTTGACACAACGTTACGTGATGGTGAGCAAGCATTAAAAGCAAGCCTAACCGAAGACGACAAAATTCAACTTGCGCATACCATTAGCCGCTTAAATGTGGATGTAATGGAAGTGGGTTTTCCGGTATCTAGCCCGGCAGATTTTCGCTCTGTACAGCGCATTGCGACTGAAGTGAAAGGGCCGATTATTTGTGGCTTAGCACGTGCAGTAGCAAAAGATATTGAAGCATGTGGTGAAGCACTTCGCCCGGCAGAGCAGGGCCGTATTCATACATTTATTGCAACCAGCCCATTACACCTTGAACACAAATTACGTATGAGCTTAGACGATGCAACGGCAATGGCTGTTAAGTCGATTAAACTTGCGCGTAACTACACCGATGACGTTGAGTTTTCGTGTGAAGATGCAGGTCGTACACCGCATTGGGATTTATGCCGCATCGTTGAGAGCGCTATTGATGCGGGTGCATCAACTATCAACTTACCTGACACCGTAGGCTATGTAACGCCAGACGAATACGCTGCGATGATCCATCACTTAATGAACAATGTGCCAAATATCGACAAGGCGCGTTTAAGCGTGCATTGCCATAACGATTTAGGTTTAGCGGTTGCTAACTCAATCGCAGCGGTACAAGCCGGTGCTCGCCAAATCGAATGTACGATTAATGGTATTGGTGAGCGTGCAGGTAACTGTTCGCTTGAAGAAGTGGCGATGATCATGAAGATGCGTGAAGACCACTTAAAAGTGCATACCGATATTCGTAGTGAAGAAATTTACCGTGCTTCGCGTCAAGTCGCGAAGATTTGTAATATGCCAGTACAACCAAACAAAGCAATTGTTGGTGAAAATGCCTTTGCACACAGCTCAGGGATCCACCAAGACGGCGTATTAAAAGCCCAAAACACTTACGAAATTATGTCGCCAGAAAGTGTCGGTGTACCTAATAATCAATTAAACATGACTTCGCGCTCAGGTCGTCATGTTATTGAGCATCGTTTAGAAGAGTTAGGCTATCAAAAATCTGATTACGATATGGATAGCTTATACAGCAGCTTCTTAGCATTAGCAGACCAAAAAGGTACTGTGTATGACTACGACTTAGAAGCGATGATTTACTTTAATCAAATCAAAGATAAAGACGAGAAGTACCAACTTGAGTTTGTTAACTCTACGTCTAACTCACAATCGGTGGCGAGTTCAACAATCGGCATGACAATTGATGGCGAGTCTAAGCAAGAGGCAGCAACGGGTAACGGCCCTGTCGAAGCATCATTCTTAGCAATTGAGCGCTTAACGGGTATGTCGGTTGAGATGATTGAATACAACCTAGAAGCAACAGGCCAAGGCGCCAGCTCGCTAGGACAAGTGAATATTATCGCTAAATACGATGGTCGCCCATATCACGGCGCGGGCATTGCTGCGGATGTGGTTGAAGCGTCAGTACGCGCCATGATCCGCGTTTATAACTTAATTTATCGTGCACAAAAAGTGTCTGATTTAAAACAACAGAGGAAAGCAGGATGAGTCAATCGAATTACAGTATCGCAGTATTAGCAGGCGACGGGATTGGTCCAGAAGTTATGGCAGCAGCAGAAACCGTCTTGGATGCTGTAAGCGAAAAATTTGGTTTTACTTTGACTCGTCATCACCACGCGATTGGTGGTGCTGCCATTGATGAGTTTGGTCAGGCACTGCCGCAAAGCACACTGAGTGCCTGCGAAAATGCCGATGCGATTTTATTTGGCTCGGTAGGGGGCCCTAAGTGGGAAAACTTACCGCCGAATGAGCAACCTGAGCGAGCTTCGTTGTTGCCACTGCGCAAGCATTTTGGTTTGTTCTGTAATTTACGCCCAGCACAATTATTACCAGCACTAAGTGCTGCGTCACCACTTCGTGCAGATATCAGCGCACAAGGCTTTGATATCTTATGTGTTCGCGAGCTAACCGGCGGTATTTATTTCGGTGAAAAAGGCCGCAGTGGCGAAGGGGAGCAAGAAGCTGCTTTCGATACCCAAACATATTCACGTAAAGAAATTGAGCGCATCGCACGCTTTGCATTTGAAGCCGCTAAGCTGCGTAGTAATCATGTTACCTCGGTTGATAAAGCGAATGTGTTAGCGACCAGCGTACTTTGGCGTGAAGTGGTCTCTGAAGTGAGCAAAGACTACCCAGAGGTAAGCCTTGACTACATTTATGTTGATAACGCGGCAATGCAGTTAGTTAAACAGCCAAGTCAGTTTGATGTATTACTTTGCGATAACTTATTTGGCGACATTCTGTCTGATGAGTGCGCGATGATCACCGGCTCTATGGGCTTATTACCATCAGCGAGTTTAAATCAGTCTGGCTTTGGTTTGTATGAGCCAGCTGGTGGCTCAGCACCTGATATCGCTGGTAAAGGGGTTGCAAACCCAATCGCACAAATTTTAAGTGCTGCGCTTATGTTGCGTTACTCACTAGGGCAAGATGAAGCGGCTCGTACGATTGAAAAAGCGGTGGCAGAAGCGGTTGAAGCAGGTGTTGGTACGCCAGATATCTACCCAAATGCAGGGTACACCACTAGTGATGTTGCTGCGGCAATTGTGGCACGTATTTAATTAAAAATTGTTTGCGCTGAGCTCGTCACTCAGCGTAACTAAAATGAGGGAATAGCAAGTGGCCCAAACCTTATACGATAAAATTTGGCAAGCTCATGTAGTCGCCAGCATAAATGATCAAACCGATTTACTTTATATCGACCGTCACCTAGTTCATGAAGTTACATCGCCGCAAGCCTTTGCTGGTTTACGTGAGAAAAACCGTAAAGTACGTTGCCCAGAAAAAACCTTTGCGACCATGGACCATAATGTTTCAACAAAAAGCCGTTCATTAGATGCTGCGAGTGAAGTGTCGAAAAATCAATTAATGGCACTGGATGCAAACTGTAAAGAGTTTGGTATTCAACTTTATGATTTAAATTCGATTAATCAAGGTATTGTGCATGTAATGGGGCCTGAACAGGGCATTACCTTACCGGGCACAACCATAGTGTGTGGTGACAGCCATACCTCTACCCATGGTGCATTTGGTGCACTAGCGCACGGTATTGGTACTTCAGAAGTTGAGCATGTTCTAGCCACTCAAACACTGCAGCAGAAAAAAGCCAAGTCATTAAAAATTCAAATAAATGGTCGCCTACGTCCAACCGTTACTGCCAAAGATTTAATCATGGCAGTGATCGGTAAATTAGGCACTGCGGGTGGTACTGGCTATGTTGCTGAGTTTTGTGGTGAAGGGATCGAAGCGCTGTCTATGGAAGCGCGTATGACGCTTTGTAATATGAGTATTGAAATGGGCGCAAAAGCGGGTTTAATCGCACCAGATCAAACAACTTATGATTATTTAAAAGGTCGCCCATTTGCACCACAAGGTGCTGACTTTGATAGTGCCGTTGCCTACTGGCAAACACTAAAAACTGATGAAGGCGCAGAGTTTGATCATGTTGTTGAATTAGAGGCTGCTGATATTCAACCGCAAATTACGTGGGGTACCAGCCCTGAGCAAGTGATTGGCGTAGATGAATTCATTCCTGATCCTGAGCAAGAACCAGACCTAATCAAAGCTGATGCAATCCGTAGCGCACTAAAATATATGGGTTTAAAAGCCGGTGATAAATTGTCTTCTGCGACTGTTGATACCGTATTTATTGGCTCATGTACAAATAGCCGAATTGAAGATTTACGTGCTGCTGCGCAAATTGTTGAAGGTAAGCAGGTTGCAGCGGGTGTTGAAGCGCTGATTGTTCCAGGCTCAGGTCTTGTTAAAAAACAAGCCGAAGACGAAGGTCTTGCAGATATCTTTAAAGCAGCTGGCTTTGAATGGCGTGAGCCAGGTTGTTCAATGTGCTTAGCAATGAATGACGATAGGTTAGAAGCCGGTAAACGCTGTGCGTCGACCTCTAATCGTAACTTTGAAGGTCGCCAAGGTCGCGGTGGCCGCACTCACTTAGTGAGCCCTGCAATGGCTGCGGCAGCGGCAATTCATGGTCGTTTTGTTGATATCAGAGGAGAAGCCTAATGAGTGTATTTTTTAGTGGCTTAATGGCCCCGTTAGATAAAAACAATGTTGATACTGACCAAATTATTCCAAAGCAGTTTTTAACTTCGACCAGCCGTGATGGTTTTGATGCGGCGCTTTTCTACGATTGGCGTTATCTAGATAACGGCGAGCCAAACCCTGAGTTTATTTTGAACCGTCCTTGTTACCAAGGTGCGCAAATTCTTTTAACTCGCGACAATTTTGGTTGTGGTTCATCGCGAGAGCATGCGCCATGGGCATTAAAGCAATATGGTTTTGAAGTTATTTTAGCGGAAAGCTTTGCCGATATTTTCTTTAATAACTGCGGCAATAACCAAATGCTTGCTATCGCATTACCAGCAGAAACACTTGAGCAATTATTTGTGCTGAGTGAACAACATGATGATATTCACATTGAAGTTGATTTAGAAAACCAACAACTTCGTAGCGATAAGTTTGACACTATTCACTTTGATATTCGCCATGACATTAAAGAGCGTTTGTTAAGTGGCTTAGACTTTATCGGTGTGACTGAAACACTTAACAGCCAAATTGATGCCTTTGAGCAGCAGCTAGCAGTAGAACGCCCTTGGCAATAACCTGTTTTTTCCATGTGAACCTAAACGCGGCCAAGGCCGCGTTTTTTTGTTATTTATCGTAATTGTTTTCTTTATGGCCTTTAAACCATTAGCCTAGACTGAAATTTTATTTAGGGAACACACCATGAAATATTTAGTGGCATCGATGCTCGTGGCAGCATCATCAGTAGCGGCTGCACGACCTGCACCGTTAGTGTCAATTCCAAGCCATGATGGCTTTTTTGATAATATCGCTGCCCATTGCGGTAAAGCTTACGAAGGTAAAGTGAGCGTTGATAACGCAGCTGGCCCGAGCTCATTTGTGGGCAAAAAGTTAGTAATGCATGTACGTCGTTGTAACGAGCGTGAGTTACAAGTGCCATTTCATGTAGGGGATGATGCATCTCGTACTTGGATCATCACAAAAACGGGCAGTGGACTTAGTTTAAAGCATGACCATCGCCATAAAGATGGCAGCGATGATAAATCAACCATGTATGGTGGGCATACTCTTGATGCGGGTTTTGCTAACGCACAGTCGTTCCCGGCTGATCAGTATTCAAAAGAGTTGTTTGTGAGTCAAGGTATTCCCCAATCAATGGGTAACACGTGGCAAATGTATATTTATCCAAAGCAATTTACGTATCGCTTAGTGCGTGAAGGACGTGAGTTTCGCGTTGATTTTGACCTAACTAAACCTATCACGCCGCCAAGCGCGCCGTGGGGATATGAAGACTAGTGCTATTTAGCTTCGTCTTCACACTGTAAAACAACCGTTAAAGGTGGCTGATAGGCGCGTGGTTTAGTTGGAAAACGTTCATACTCCTGCACCCCATCAGTCACTCTTAGCATAAAAGGTTTGTCTCTACATAAGCGACTAGCATGGCGCAGTAAGAATACGCTTTGATTGCGAAAGTGCTTGTAGTCGTCAGACTGAATTTCGAGGTGGTAGCGGCCGTCGGCCAATTTAGTTTGGTAGTAATGGACTTTTTCGTCGAAGTCATAGAGCTTTTCGGTTTCGCCTTTTGCTGCCTGTGCATTACTGCACCCCGCTAACATTAAAACGGCGCTAATTAATAGTGCTTGTGTACTTCTCAGTTCACTCATAAACACTTAACTCCATGTGATTAATACCTTGTTTCATCGTGATGTTGAACCTGAATTAGCATCCATAGTCAAACTAAGGTAACGTTACGTCTTACATGTAGTCTAACACCCAAAAAGGGAAAATGTGATGCTCAATAAAATAAAACAGCTGTTTTCAGCGCTGAATGATACCCAATCTAGCATTACTGAGCATGACCTAAAAACCGCCGTTGCTGCGTTATTGATTGAGGTTATGCGTGCAGATAATGAGTTACAAGATGATGAGCAACAGACCCTGAATGAGACCTTAAAGAAGTATTTCTCGCTTAACGAGGAAGAGGTTCAAGAGTTAGTTGCAAGTGCATCACAAAGCCTAGATGATGCAATAGATTATTTTCAGTTTTCAAAGCAAATTAATGCCCAGTGCAGCGCCGAGCAGCGTATTGATATCATCGAACTGTTGTGGCGATTAGCCTACGCAGATGGCAATTTAGATAAGCATGAAGAAATGGTTATTCGCCGCGTCGCAAGCTTACTGTATGTAACCCATGAAGATTTTATCGCTGCTAAGCTAGCAGCGACAAAGCTAAGTTAATAGCGATAAAACTAGGCTAGCAATTATTTATTTAATTTGCTCGCTACGCTCACAAGCTGCTGGGCAAGGCTGGCAACTTTATCGGCTGTATCAGCATCGCTGATGCGGCCCTGCTCATCTAATTTGCTGTGGATAGCAGGCACTGCAAGTTGATCTGCAAGCACTAAACTACCAATACCCGATAAAATATCACGTACGTGATTTAAACCACGTAAGCCGCCTAAACCACCCGGTGAAGATGCATAAAGTGCTGTGACTTTATTACGAAATGCGGGTACTGCGCCTTGCTCTGTACGAGAAGCCCAATCGATTGCGTTTTTAAGTGGCGCTGTAATTGAGCCATTATATTCTGGGCTTGCTAATAAAATGCCATCAGCAGCGCGAAGCTTATCTTTTAATAATTGTGCGCCAGCAGGTGTACCTTGCGCTTCAATATCTTCATCAAATAATGGTAAGTTTAAATCACTTAATTTAATCACTTCTACTTCAGCACCACTTTCGAGGGCGAAGCGTGCAGCTTCATTAATCAGTTTTTGATTAAAGCTGTCTTTACGTAGGCTGCCTGCTAGGGCAATAATTTTTGGTGCTGTCATGATGGCTTCCTTTTTTAAGCTTCACTGTTGATATACTCACTGTAGCAAAAAACAGCTTGCAGAAAAGCCAAATAAACGCAAAACTTATGTGCGTATATGCACACAAGGAGCCGTTATGGCGATTCAATTTGATGATTGGCAAGATGTAAAAGTCGCTTATGAGGTGGCAAGGCTCGGTACGTTAACCGCTGCTGCCGAATCGTTAGGTGTTCATCACAGCACTGTGCTTAGAAGAATCAACAATTTAGAAGATAACCTTGATGCGCGGTTATTCCACCGTCATGCCCGTGGCTATACAGTGACAGAAATTGGCGCTAAGTTGTTTGCTACTGCAAAATCGATTAACGCTGAACTTGAAAAACTTCACAACGATATTATTGCCGCTGATAGCCAACTGCGAGGCAGTTTATTATTAACTACAGTCAGTGGTTTTATTGATGTGCTTAGTGATGTCTGCGAACAGTTTCAAAGCCTGCACCCGCAAGTGCAGCTCGAAGTTATTCTTGATCAAAACCGCTTACGTCTTGATCACGGTCAGGCACACATTGCCGTGCGAGCAGGTCCTCGGCCTGATGAAGGCGACTATATTGCCCAGCATTTAGCTGAACTTTCGTCAGGGTTTTATGCCTCTAAAAGTTATATTGAAAAGTATGGCATGCCAAAGAATATTGAGCAGTTGCAGCAGCATAGTTTTGTCTCTGGGGTGGCTGGCTATAACGGTAAAGTGCCTTATTTTGCATGGGTTGATCAACACATTGAACCTTCGCAAATTAAGTTACGGGTGTCTGAAACATCAGAAGCTACACGGGCGATTGTGAGGGGCTTAGGAATTGGTGGTTTACAGCATGAAGTGGCAAGCCAATACCCTGATCTGCTGCCAGTGCTTCCTAAAGAGCTAAACTGGCCAACGGATCTTTGGCTGGTAACGCATCACTTGGTGCATCGCACAGCCAAAGTCCAAGCATTTAGTCAGCTTTTAAAAGCCTATTTTAAAGATTTAAAAGCTTAAACAGACTTTTTAACGCTAATGCCTAGCCGTTTGGCTAGGCGCACAAGGTTGGCTCTATCAACACTTAAGCTACGTGCTGTGGCAGCCCAGTTTAGGTTATGTAGTTCAAGTTGTTGCATAATCAATTGATAACTAAAAGCGTCAGTTGCCTCTTTCAGCGATAAGCGAGTGGCTTTTTGTTCGTTAACTGCAACAGGGCTTGGTGCGGCAACGGCGGTTTTAGCAATATCACAATGTTCAGGCTCGATTGTGACAATGCTTTGTTGCCATTGCTGTTGTTTGGCTTTGAGTGCTGCGCGACTGATCACATGTTCAAGCTCTCTCACATTGCCTGGCCAATCATATTGACGCAGTAGTAATTGTGTATCGCTACTAAGCTTAAGTTGCTTAATTGCCAGTTTTTTAGATGTTTGCTCAATAAAAAAGCCTGCTAATAAAATAACATCGTTATCGCGCTCTTTTAGTGGTGCAACATGCAATGGGTAAACGCTTAATCGGTGATAAAGATCTGCACGAAAGCGCCCCGCAGCGACTTCTTGTTTTAAATCGCGATTGGTTGCTGCAATCACTCTGACATCAACATAACGGCTTTGATCTTCCCCCACCGTTTGTACTTCACCACTTTGTAATACACGCAATAACTTACTTTGCATGGCAAGCGGAAGTTCGCCGATTTCATCTAAAAATAGCGTGCCGCCATCGGCGAGTTGAAACTTACCCTGGCGAGCAGTATGTGCGCCAGTAAATGCGCCTTTACTGTGACCAAAAAATTCACTTTCGGCTAAGTTCTCTGGTAACGATGCGCAGTTTAAGTGGATCAACGGCATGTCACGGCGTTTTGAGTTTAAATGGATATTGCGCGCAACGAGTTCTTTACCGACGCCTGTATCACCTTGTATTAAAACGCTAAATTCTGAGGCAGCCACCAGCTGAATATCATTTTTAAGGGTCTGCATTGCTTGGCTATTACCAATAATTTCGACACCTTCTCGTGTTAGTGCCTCAAGGTTAAGCTGCTGCGCAACTTGATGGCTGTGCTGTGCGTGTTGCATAAAATGCTGCAAGGTTAGGGCATGCTCAACATAGCCTGCAGCTAGCTGTTTTAGTTGATTGAGCTCGTTCATTGCTAAAGCGTCAAAGGCATGTTCATCTAAACTATCAAAGGTCAAAACACCCAATAGTTCGTTGTTATCTTTGCTACTCAGCAGCGGCACGCCCATGCAGGCATGAACAGGAAAGTCGCCATGCTGGCTTTGTAATAAACCATCGTAGGGGTCGGGTAGGCCACAGTCTTTGGCAAATTTTAGCGGTTCACTGCCACGGCATATTTCAAATAAGCGCGGATGCTCCGCTATTTTAAAGCGTCTTCCTAACGTATCGTCCGACAACCCATGAAGGGCTACGGGCTTTAACACATCGCCTTGTTTCAATAATAAGGCAACTGCATCACATTCAAGCCAATCATTAATGCAACTCAACAGATAACTGAAATTATGATCAACACTGCTTGCTTTGGTAAGTGCTAGTGCAACATCAAGAAGGGATTTTTTGAGTATCATGTCAATTTGACCTGAATGTGTTTTATTGATGCTTTTAATGATGTGTCATTTTGACTTATTTATCAAGTGTCCAAATTTAATGCATTGATATTTAATGGTTTTTATTTTTGGCTTGAACTGTGCAATAGCTGGGGAAATTAAACGCTGAGAGCACGAATGAAAGTCATTAATTTAACTGAACCTATGCCAACTAAGATCAAATTTTATCAACTCAGCCAGTGGCCGTTATGGGCATTAGCATTTCGGCCTTTTTTCTTGGCGGCAGGTGCCTTAGCTGTATTTGCTATGAGTTACTGGTTTTTAATCTTGGCGGGCTATGCACAGTGGCACCTAACAATGCCCGCAACGCTTTGGCATGCTCACGAAATGCTGTTTGGCTTTGCAGGCGTGGTTGCCATGGGCTTTTTGCTAACCGCCGCACAAACATGGACAGGTGTGGCGAGTGTAAGTGGTATTAAGCTTTGTTTGCTTAGCATGATTTGGCTTGCTGCAAGGTTTAGTTTTTTTATTGAGATTGCAGGGTTCGAGCAGCTAAACCTTTATATTGTTAGTGCGCTACAACTCGTTTGGTGGCTAGCTGGAATTATTATTCTAGCTGACATGCTGATACAGGCAAAAAGCAGCCATAACTACTTGTTTGTTGTCATCGCATCTTTGCTCTGTGCGCTCAATGTGATTTTTTTGAGCTTAGTTGTACTTAATAAAATGTCGCTGGCACTGGGGGTTGTTGATACCGCTGTACTTATCATGACACTGCTAGTTGGTGTTGTGGCTGGGCGAGTTGTGCCATTTTTTACCGCGCGCGGCCTTAACCTAAGTGAACAAGTTAGAACCCCCAAGCTCGATAAATTAGTCGTATTTAGCTCATTTTTCGCCATTGCGTGGTTTTTTATGAGTCAGCTATTTTTTAGCGCAATGAGCACCGGTTGGGTTTTTGCTTGGCTTGCTTGTTTACATTCAGCCCGGTGTGTTTTGTGGTGGCATAAAGGCATTCTAAAAGTGCCTTTGCTATGGTCATTACATGTGGCTTATTGGGCTTTATCGGTTGGTTTAATACTCGTCGCGCTGAGCTATTTCAGCCCAATTATCTTATTCAAAGATGCGCTTCATCTGATCACTGTTGGCACCATAGGTGTGATGATCATCGCCATGATGGTACGTGTCTCTCATGGTCACACTGGGCGCGCATTACAAGCCCCTGCGTACATTAGTTTGGCATTTGTACTCATTGTGATAGCTGCCACTGTACGTTCGTTACTTCCCGTTTATTTAGGTCATCACCTTGCATGGCAGTTAAGTGCGTTGCTGTGGGTTGCTGGCTTTAGCTTATTTTTATTTCATTGTGCGCCCATCTTAGTGAATCGTCGTGTTGATGGTCGCCGCGGTTAATCTCTCCAATAGGAAAAACTATGTTATCTGAAAAAACGATCCAGATTGTTAAAAGTACTTTGCCGTTGCTTGCACAAGCAGGCCCTCAAGTGACTGAGTATTTTTATGATCGTATGTTTAGCTACAACCCAGAGCTTAAAAATATTTTTAATATGACGCATCAGCAATCGGGCTCTCAGCAATTTGCGCTGTTTAATGCCTTAGCTGCCTACGCGGCAAATATTGATAACTTGGCAGTGTTAAAAGGTGCGCTTGCGCGCATTAATCATAAACACACCAGTTACCATATTTTGCCAGAGCATTATCCTATTGTTGGTGGGCATTTGATTGCGACTCTAAAAGAGTTATTGCCAGAACAATTTACTCCTGAGGTCGAGTATGCATGGCGTGAAGCCTATTCATTATTAGCGGATGTATGTATCAATGAGGAGATGTCGCTATATCAAAAAACCAAAAAGGCACCGGGAGGTTGGTTTGGTACTCGTACTTTCACAATTACAGAAAAACGTATGGAGTCATCGCAAATTTGCAGTTTCATATTAACGCCTGCCGATGCAAAGCCTGTTGTGGCGTATTTACCGGGCCAATATTTAGGAATTAAAGTAACGCCAGCAAACAGTGAGTTAACGCAAGTTAGGCAATACTCTTTATCACAGCAAAGTAATGGCCACAATTACCGAATTAGCGTGAAAAAAGAAGGCTTAGTATCTAACTACTTACATAGCTTAACTGAGGGGGATGAGGTAGAAATTTACCCACCTGCAGGCGACTTTGTGCTTCGCGAAATCGACTCGCCTGTTGTATTGATTTCTGCGGGTGTTGGTCAAACCCCAATGATGGCGATGCTCGAAACACTATTAAGTAATCAACCTAACCAGTCAATCCATTATCTACATGCTTGCGACAGTGAGACGCAGTTTGCCTTTAAAGAGTATTTAATACAGCAACAACAAGCGCACGCTTCATTA
Organism: Pseudoalteromonas sp. S2721; assembly: GCF_005887425.1. NCBI lineage: Bacteria > Pseudomonadati > Pseudomonadota > Gammaproteobacteria > Alteromonadales > Pseudoalteromonadaceae > Pseudoalteromonas > Pseudoalteromonas sp. S2721. The sequence continues at coordinate 90,560 of NZ_PNCZ01000028.1, read as the reverse complement.
CATTGTGTTACCTGGTTTAAAGATGGCAAGGGGGGCGATTTTGCGGGCTTAATGGATGTAAACCACATAGCTGACAGCTTACCAATTAGTAAAGGTGACTTTTACCTGTGTGGCCCTATCGCCTTTATGGCAATGATCAAAGAGCAGCTGCTAAGTATTGGGGTTGCAAGTGAACGCATTCACTACGAGGTGTTTGGCCCTCACCAAAGCTTATGATGTAAAAGGCGTAGCTGAAGCTGCGCCTTTTTTGTTAGTTAACTTCGCGCTCTAGATCAGGAAGTGAAATACGGAGCTCTTTTTGTACTTTAGAAGCCCATAAGAATTTCACTATTAGAGTAACTTACGATTGCTAATTTCAGCTATTTCAAGCTTTTGCCACGATTCAAATAGCTTGCGTTGTTTGTCTGATATTTTTAAGCCATAGGTTTTTTGCATATAAAAATAGGTATCGGCTATTTGCTTTCTTGCATAAATGGGTGGCTCAAATACGCGCTGCTTAAAGTCGATTTTTACAGGGCATGCTCCGTAACTTGCACTTGATGTTGACACCATGCCGTAGCGAAAGTTTGAACGGTCAGCATTGATCTCGCCTATAGCAGGGGCAAGGTTATTAATGTCGGCTTCCATTTGACGGAATTTCGCACTGACCTTTTTACAGTTTTTACGACCGCCATCTTGCCAGCATTGTAATTGATGACCAAACTCCCAGGCAGGCACAATGTGCTCCCACTCTATTCTTTTTGCGCGGGCATTCTCTTTTCCTGAGCGGGTGACAGGGTTTCTAGGAATATAACCACACGCATCAGGATCTGGCACAAGTTTTTTACCTTGGCGCTTTATGTCGCAGCCACAATATAAGCTTTTACTGTTGCTTGGTAGATTCTTAATTAAATGCTTTTTGGCACTGTAAAAGCTCGAAAATTCTTTAGCGAATATAGGAAAAGTGAAAATAAAACACAGGGCTAAGTATAGAAATAAACGCATATCCATCACATCAGTGAACTACAGGAAGCGCTATTTTAGAGCGACTATTCTAAAAATGAAAAGTTTTTCAACTCAGCTATAGTTGTTAGGCCGTTTTAATTAAAGGAATTACAACTATGTTATTAGGTGCCTTCTCAGTGAGTTTAAATGTCAAAGATATTCGTGCTTCAAAGCAGTTTTATGAAAAGCTAGGTTTCAACGAGTTTGCTGGGGAGATAGAACAGCATTGGCTAATTATGAAAAACGGTGAACATTTAATTGGTTTGTTTCAAGGTATGTTCGACAAAACCATGCTGACCTTTAACCCAGGGTGGGATCAAAATGCTGAAGCTTTGGATGAATTTGCAACCTTTGAGCAATTAGCTGCACAATTTCAGCAACAAGGATTAGAAATACAAAAGGCCGGTGACGCGAGTTTTATTATCACCGACCCAGATGGCAATCCTATTTTGATTGACCAACACGTGTAGCTGGCTTTTTACGTTTAATTCGAACGTTTTGTAGTAACAAGAGAACTCCTGTAATACAAAATAGTACGCTGGTGGCCGAGAAGCTGATGAGTAGTGGATTGTTAAAGTTCTCACGCTCATCATAATCCATAATGTGTAGCATCCAGAAAAAGTCGAAAATGCGCCACAGGGTGCTGCGCACAGTAATAAGGTTACCGGTTTGGCTATCTAAATATAAGGTTGTTGATCGCCAATCATCAAAGCTTACTTGCCAAACATTGGCTTTGTGACCGACTTCTCTAGGCCCTTTTGTTAATAACTGCGCTTGCGTTATTTTTGCGTCAATAAGCAGGTGAGCTTGCGCATTTTCAATGATTTGCGCTTTACTCGGTGCAGGCATTTTAGCACCTGTTCTACCATCAAAGTTGAATGTACCGCTAGAGGTTGTTACTTCTATAATCGGTGTATTTAGAAAGTGGCTATATTTAATACCTTCGATTTGCTCAAATTGCGCTGTTATTTTATCAATTGAAGCAGGGTAGTCCGACAATAAAAATGGGCTACTTAAACTGCGATTAGCCAGATGCTTACCATGCACTTTTTCAAGTGGTAATGAGCTCATTACCAGCCCACCTAAGAGCCAAAAAAAGATCTGCAAAGCAAGTAAGTAGCCAAGCCATTTATGCCCTTTACGAGCATACTTAAACAGGCGTTTATTCATTATTACCCCGTTATTATTGTTATGTGGGCGCTATTTTAGGTTGTTTAGCTAGATTGCCAATGCGGCATAATGTCGCATTAACTGTATTCTAGATTTGGTATATATACAAAACTGAGTTAAAGTTTCAGTCGATATCAATAGAGGGTAAAAACGAGAGTATGTCGGAAATTCAATTTTTAAATGTAGATCTGGAGCTTGAATCAAAGCACGATATTAGTGCGCTTGTTGCTGATTTGAAGAAAAACGCCATGGTTTTACATTATGACCAAGATGAATACCGCCAACTAGCACGTATTGAAGCAACCGCAGATATCAGCTCTCCAGATAAAGCCATTAACCAGCTTTGCGAGCTTATTGAGTCATGCTCGCGCAATGCATTAAAACAGTGGTTATCGTGCTCAAAGCGTACATTTGATATAGGCTTTGAATCAGGTAATTCGCCTAAATGCTTTAACCAACCCCTGCATGCCGACACCTTGTTACGTATCTCAGCAATTGGTGCAGGGATTGAAATTACTATTTATCCTGTCGAAAAATAGCCAGAATTTATCGCTCTACAACAGCTGCGGTCATTCTTGATACGCAGCAAAGCTCTCCTGCGGCATTGGTAATTTTAATATCCCAAACAGATGTTCGCTTACCTAAATGCAGCGGTCTTGCTGTTGCTGTTAACGTTCCTTTGCGTGACGCTTTCATGTGGTTGGCATTAATTTCTTGGCCAACAGCATAGAACTTATTGAAATCAACCACGAAATTGGCTGCATAGCTTGCCACTGTCTCTGCTAATACAACGTTTGCTCCGCCATGAACCATACCCATAGGGTTATGATGCTCAGGAATAGCAGGCATAGTTGCCATTAAATAATCATCACCAATTTCAGTCACCTCAATGCCCATAGTTTTCATTAAAGTGCCTTGACCGGTGATCCCTTGTTCTAGCTCTTTGCAAAGCTCTAACGTGATTGGGTGGTGCCAAATACTCATTGTGTTTCCTTAGCCTGCTAATTAAAGCTAATACCTTATGGCATCTTTCGGTGTGGTTCAATGTTAGTTTTGTAGCAATATGGTGGGGTTAATTTAAATTTGCGATTTTCAAATAACTGTATATACTCACAGTTAAATGTACTGTATGGAAAACCAGTTGTATGCGCCCATTAACTAAACGCCAATCGCAAATTTTAGAACTAATTAAAGTCTTTATTAAAGATACAGGCATGCCACCTACGCGTGCTGAAATAGCTCAAACATTAGGTTTTAAAAGTGCCAACGCTGCTGAAGAACACCTAAAAGCACTGGCTAAAAAAGGCATGATCAAAATGAAGCCTGGGGCGAGTCGCGGTATTCAGTTAATTGAAGAAGATGAGCCAGAGCAATTAGGCTTACCTTTAATTGGCCGTGTTGCAGCCGGTGAACCTATTTTGGCGCAAGAACATGTTGAAAGTCACTGCCAAGTTGATCCTTCATTATTTAAACCTGCTGCCGATTTCTTACTGCGTGTAAATGGCATGAGTATGAAAGACATTGGTATTATGGATGGCGATTTGCTTGCAGTACACAGAACACAAGTTGCTGAAAATGGGCAAGTAGTTGTAGCTCGAGTCGATGAAGATGTAACAGTTAAGCGTCTAGAAAAAGCGGGTCGCAAAGTACTTTTACACGCTGAGAACGAAGAGTTTTCGCCTATTGAGGTTGATCTTGAGCACGAGTCGTTCAACATCGAAGGGTTAGCTGTTGGGGTTATTCGTAACGCTGATTGGATGTAACTGTTCCCAATTTGGTGCACCAAATTGACTCAATTTGGTGCGCCGCTGAAATTTTACTACTTAATTAGGATTTGTGAATCCTTACTCTTCATTTAAAGCCTTATATGGCGCAGTTTTCCTCTCTTTTTATATTTCGTTTTTACTCCTAAACATTAAATAACGCGCTGATTATAGTTGTTATTTCTGCACCAAAATAAACATTTATTATCATTAAAACTTGCTTATTGGTCATTTTTTAACTAATTGGTTAATACACTGTATTAACACCTAATTAATAAAAAGACACAAAAATGTGCGAGGTGTTAGACAGGGGGTCGGTATCATAAGTGGGTCAAAATGATACGTAGTCGCTCTGAACAATAAGAAAAACGAATGGGCACCTTGCTGTATCGCCTTTTCGCTTTGCGTCTTGCAATAGCATCTAAAGGAGCCGTCACATGGGTAAACTGCGTTACGCCTTGTGGCTTATATTGGTTGCACTTCCTGAACTTGCATTGGCGAACAGCCAATACAATATGCGTAAAGGGGTGACCGATATAAGTAATAATGTTTATGAGTTACACATGACGATATTTATTATCTGCTGTGTAATCGGCATCATCGTATTTGCGGTGATGTTTTGGGCTTTAATACACCACCGTAAATCCAAAGGGGCCAAGCCTGCCCAATTTCATGAAAGTACAAAAGTTGAAATACTTTGGACTGCCATTCCATTTGTCATCTTAATCGCCATGGCTGTGCCTGCCACAAAAACCTTAATTGCCATGGAAGATGCCTCTAAAGCCGATATCACCATTAAAGTGACGGGCTCACAGTGGAAGTGGCATTATGAGTACATGGGTGAAGACATTGCCTATTACTCGATTCTATCTACTCCTAAAGATCAAATAGACAACCAAGCAGAGAAAACTGAACATTATTTGCTTGAAGTAGATAAACCGCTAGTACTTCCTATCAATAAAAAAGTTCGCTTTTTAATGACTTCAGACGATGTAATTCATTCATGGTGGGTGCCTGATTTTGCGGTTAAAAAGGATGCAAATCCTGGGTTTATCAATGAAGCGTGGACACGTATTAACGAGCCAGGCGTGTACCGTGGCCAATGTGCTGAGTTATGCGGTAAAGATCATGGCTTTATGCCTGTAGTGGTGAAAGCTTTACCTGAAGATGAGTTTGCTAATTGGCTTGCAGATGCTAAGCAAGAAAAAGCCAATGCGGCCGCAGCGGATGCTGCTTTGCTTGATCAAACATTACCGAAAGAAGAGCTTATGACCTTGGGTGAGCAAGTCTACATGGCTAGTTGTGCTGCATGCCACCAACCTACCGGTATGGGCCTACCTGGCGTATTTCCAGCACTTAAAGGCAGCCCGATTGTATTAGGTGATGTAAAAGATCATATAGATATTGTGTTACACGGTAAGCCTGGCACAGCAATGCAAGCGTTTGATAAACAGCTTTCAATCAAACAACTTGCTGCGGTTATTACTTATAAGCGAAATGCGTGGGGTAATGACACCGGCGATGTTATCCAACCGAGTCAAATTCAAGCCGCGATTGATGCAGCAGCGGAGGCGAACTAATGAGTAACGTTATTAACGAGCAAGCAACTGGGCATGCGCATCACGACCATCATCACCCTGCTAAAGGTTTTAAGCGTTGGCTTTACACCACCAATCATAAAGACATCGGGAGTTTATACCTGATTTTTTCACTCACCATGTTTTTAATTGGCGGAGCAATGGCAATGGTGATCCGCGCTGAACTGTTTCAGCCTGGATTACAGTTAGTCGATCCGCACTTTTTTAATCAAATGACTACCGTACATGGCTTGATCATGGTGTTTGGTGCCGTTATGCCCGCGTTCACTGGGCTTGCAAACTGGATGGTACCTATGATGATAGGCGCACCGGATATGGCCTTACCACGTATGAATAACTGGAGCTTTTGGATATTGCCTTTCGCATTTTTAATCCTGTTGGCTTCGTTACTCATGCCGGGTGGCGGTCCTGCGTTTGGTTGGACTTTCTATGCACCACTCTCCACCACTTACAGTAACGACAACACCGCACTGTTTGTATTTGCTGTACATATCATGGGTATCAGCTCAATTATGGGGGCGATTAACGTTATCGTGACCATCGTCAACCTAAGAGCGCCGGGTATGACGTGGATGAAGCTACCGCTATTTGTTTGGACATGGTTAATCACTGCATTTTTGTTAATTGCTGTTATGCCTGTTTTAGCAGGGGCGGTCACTATGGTGTTGACCGATAAATACTTTGCAACCAGCTTTTTTGATGCAGCCGGAGGGGGCGACCCTGTGATGTTCCAGCACATTTTCTGGTTCTTCGGTCACCCTGAAGTGTACATCATGATTTTACCAGCCTTTGGCATTATATCGACTATCGTACCTACCTTCTCGCGCAAGAAATTATTTGGCTACGCGTCTATGGTGTATGCAACTTCATCGATTGCGCTGCTAAGTTTTATCGTTTGGGCACACCATATGTTTACCACTGGGATGCCTGTGGCAGGCGAGTTGTTTTTCATGTACGCCACCATGCTCATTTCGGTACCAACGGGCGTTAAAGTGTTTAACTGGGTGGCCACCATGTGGCGCGGTTCAATTAGCTTCGAAATTCCGATGATGTTTGCCATCGCCTTTATCGTGTTATTCACCTTAGGCGGTTTCTCTGGCTTGATGCTTGCGATTACACCGGCAGATTTTCAGTATCACGATACCTATTTTGTGGTGGCTCATTTCCATTATGTGCTTGTGACAGGGGCTGTGTTCTCAATTATGGCGGGAGCCTATTATTGGCTACCGAAATGGACTGGCAACATGTACAACGAAACGCTGGCGAAATGGCATTTTTGGTTATCGCTAATCAGTGTCAACGTGTTGTTCTTCCCTATGCACTTTGTTGGCCTTGCCGGTATGCCGCGTCGTATTCCTGACTATGCACTGCAATTCGCTGACTTTAACGCCATTATCAGTATTGGTGGTTTTGCATTTGGCTTATCGCAACTGTTGTTTGTGTTGGTGGTATTTAAATGTGCCAGAGGGGGCGAAAAAGCGCCTGCCAAAGTATGGGATGGAGCTGAAGGTTTAGAGTGGGAAGTCGATTCTCCAGCACCTTATCATACCTTTGAAACACCGCCGGAGATTAAGTAATGAACCATGCACCTTTGCTAAAAAAACTGCTGATTACATGCTTGCTCATGTTTGCTTTTGCTTTTGCAATGGTGCCGCTTTACGACGTGTTTTGCGACGTTACAGGGTTGAATGGTAAGCCATCATTAGAAAAAGCGAGCGCGAGTGAATCAATAAATACACAGCGTCAAGTTGATGTCAGCTTTACCACTCACGCTCAAAGCGGCGCGCCATTTAAGGTGCAGTCTGAGCAATACAGTGTGGCAGTACAACCTGGTGCCATGCGTGAAGTTAAATTCTCAGCGAAAAACACCAGTAATGAAGACAAAGTCATGCAAGCAATTCCATCAGTATCACCGGGTAAAGCGGCAAAGTACTTACATAAAATCGCCTGTTTTTGCTTTGATCAGCAGCCAATGAAAGCCGGTGAAGAAATGGAGTTTACCTTGTTGTTTTATGTTGATACTGAGTTACCCGACGATGTTGAGGAACTGACGTTGTCGTATACCGTGTTTGATATTAGCGGGCATGTTGTGGCTAAAAACGATTAAAAGCCGCCAAGCTAATTGCTAATTGGGAGCAAACAAAATGAATCAAAATTATGAAAAATACTATGTTCCAGCCGAGAGTCCTTGGCCAATAGTTGGCGCCATCGCGATGTTTTTAATTGCTGTTGGTGCTGGTTTAACAGTGATGCAAGTAAGTGGTGAGAGCAGTAGTGGCCAGTATGTGTTGTATCTAGGCATTGCCATATTAATCTATATGGTTTTTAGCTGGTTTAAAAACGTTATTGAAGAGTCTCATAAAGGGCTTTATTCAGTGCAAATGGACCGTTCATTCAAACAAGGTATGGGCTGGTTTATCTTCTCTGAAGTTATGTTCTTTATGGCATTTTTTGGCGCACTATTTTACGCCCGTATGATTTCGGTGCCTTGGCTTGGTGGCGCAAGTAATAATGCTATGACCAATGAAGTACTCTGGCCAACCTTTGAAGCCGTATGGCCGCTATTAACTACGCCAGCGGGCGAGACCACACAAGCTATGGGCTGGCAAGGTCTACCATTGATCAACACGCTTATTCTACTTACCTCGTCGGTCACAATTCACTTTGCTCATGTTGCTATTGAAAACAATAAGCGCGGCGCCCTGAAGGTGTTTTTATCTTTAACCGTGCTATTAGGTGTGATTTTCCTTGGCTTACAAGTTTATGAGTATATGCATGCTTATCAAGATCTAGGTTTGACCTTAGATGCGGGCGTTTATGGGAATACCTTTTTCTTGTTAACGGGCTTTCACGGTATGCACGTGACACTTGGAACCATTATTTTATTTGTAGTGCTACTAAGAATTTTTAAAGGCCACTTCACGAGTGAAAAGCACTTTGCCTTTCAAGCAGCTGCTTGGTATTGGCACTTTGTTGATGTGGTGTGGTTGTGTTTATTTGTATTTGTGTACGTGCTGTAGCTTTGTGAAGCGGCGACGGGTTGGTGTGAATAAAGCCTAATTTCATTGCGGCAATGATGAGCACCAGCACAATACCTGAAAACAGCACTCGACGACCTAAATAATGCGACATGGGTTTCGAGTGCTCTTTTGCTGACATCATCACAAACAGCGCTCTAAACAGGTTGAACAGAATATAAAGTAATAACAAAACAATAATGATTTTAATCATATTAGGTATTCCAAATGCAGTTAATTTTATGGCGCAAACAAAAGCTTAGCTCAATTATCGCAATTTGCGTTGTGATACTTGCAGTGCTTATTTGTTTACGACTCAGCGTTTGGCAATACCAGCGAGGCGAGCAAAAACAGCAGCAACTAAGCCAGTTAGCCGTTTCGAAAGAGCAAGGAGTTTTGAATTGGCAAGAGCTGCAAAATTTATCTAAAGAGCTGAACAAAACGGGCTTGCAAGTCAAGGTCTCTGGCGAGGTAAATAAACAACAATACTGGCTGCTTGATAATCAAATTTATCAGGGGCAAGTGGGCTATGACTTACTAGTAGCTATGACAATTACCGGTGAAACCGCGCCTTTAATCGTTAACTTTGGTTGGTTAAAAGCTCCTGTAAACCGCAACCAGTTACCAACCGTTGTGTGGCCAGAATCAACAAGCTTTACGGCTACTGTGCAATTGAAACAAGGCAACTTACAAGGCTTCACTCTTGCCGATGAGATTGGTGCAGAGCAAGGCTGGCCTAAGCGTATTCAAGGCATCGACTTAGCAATTTTTAGTGCTCAATTAGCAAAGCCCTTACAAGAGTTTATTGGTTATCGCAATGAAGCAGATGGTATTGCAACCCCGCATTACCAGAGTGTCGTGATGGGGCCAGATAAACATTACGCCTATGCCGTGCAGTGGTTATTAATCGGCTTAGCGTGTGTTGTTATTGCTTATTTTGCGATGAGAAGGAGAGGTTATGAAAATAAACCCGCTTAGTTTATTCGTTTTATGCTGTTTTGTGCCGTTGGCACTTGCATATGCAGCATTAAAGCTTGAGTGGTTACCGAGTGGTTCGAGTAATCATGGTGAGCTTTTAAGTGAAGAAGTGAAGCTAGTTGATTGGCAACAAGGCGAACCTAAACAATGGACTATTGCGCTTAATTATCCAAAAGAGTGCACTGATGTTTGTGCAAGCCAATTAGCCAGTCTAGATAACCTATATGTCGCTTTAGGTAAAAATCAGCAAAAAGTGGATGTGGCGGTACTGACAAATCAACAGCAGGTATCGGCAAATTGGCGTCAATTAGCAGTAAGTCCTGCACTCAAAGCGGGAGACCTATATTTAGTTGATCACATGGGCTTAGTGGTTTTGCATTACCCCTACACGGCTGAGCCAGAACAAAACAGACTGATTCAAAAAGGCTTACTTAAAGACTTAAAGAAACTACTTAACTATGCGCGTTCAAGTTAAACCTCATTAAGGGGATAAAGATGTATAAAAATTATAAATATTTAGTCTTAATTACGGTTTTCTTCTCAATCTTAGTTGTTGGGCTTGGTGCTTATACACGGCTGAGTGATGCTGGGCTTGGCTGTCCTGACTGGCCTGGGTGCTATGGATTTTTAACCGTGCCAAAACATGAAACTGCTCTGTTACATGTTGAGCAAAACTACCCTGATATGATGTTTGAGGCTGCAAAAGCATGGAAAGAAATGATCCACCGCTATTTTGCCGGTGCCCTTGGCCTATTAATTTTAGCTTTGTTTGTTTTTGCATTTTTAAAACGTCAATATCCAAATATGCCGGTTAAGCTGCCATTAGCACTATTATTACTGGTGGTATTCCAAGCCGTATTGGGCATGTGGACTGTCACTATGAACCTACAACCTTTAGTTGTAATGGGGCATTTGCTTGGCGGTTTTAGTATTTTGTCGTTGCTGTTTTTATTGTATCTACGTTTAAAGACCGAACCTGTTGCTAGCAGTGATAGCGGCGCAAAGCCATATTACCGGTTAGCGCTGGTGGGCTTGGTGGTGCTTATACTGCAAATTGCATTGGGTGGCTGGCTTGCGGCGAATTATGCAGCTCCACATTGCAATGGCTTACCGCTGTGTAGCTACGGACAACCGTTTTCTTTGAAGAGCGTTTTTCAATTACCGCTCGAGCACAGTACCTATGAATATGGTGTGCTATCGCAGCAAGCGCGTATGTCTATTCATTTGCTGCATCGTATTTGGGCGCTGGTTACTTGTGTAGTGTTAGCGCTGATCATGTGGCGCATATATTCACGCTGTTACTCACGAAAAATTAAGCACTGTACCGTCACTGTATTAATCGCTTTGTTGTGCCAAATCTGTTTAGGTCTAGCTGTTGTGCACTGGCACTTTCCATTAAGTGTTGCGCTTGCGCACAACCTAATGGCCGCATTGTTACTGCTTAGCATGGTAAGACTATGCTTCCATTTAAAAATAAGAACCTAGGAGGCTGTGATGGCATTATTACTAAGCTCAGAAAAATCATTATTTATTCAAAGCTCAGAGTTACTTAAAGATTACTTAGCTATAAGTAAATTTAAAGTGGTTGCCATGCTTGTACTCACAGCATGGGTTGGTCTGGCATTAGCTCCTGATGTTGGGCGAGGAGTATTTGTGCAACTTGCAAGCTTGCTAGGCATTGGCTTGCTGTCGGCCGCAGCTGCTGTGATCAATCATGTTGTTGATAGTGAAATCGACAGTAAAATGGCACGTACGCGCCATCGCCCTGTGGCAAAAGGTCGACTCAGTAAACAGCACGCTTTGAGCTTTGCTGGAGTGATTGGCGTAATAGGTTTTATGATGCTTGTGATTTGGGCGAATACACTTACAGCCATTCTTACTTTGTTTGCGCTTGTTGGCTATGCCTTTATTTACACTTCATTTTTAAAGCGTGCCACACCGCAAAATATTGTTATTGGTGGTTTGGCTGGAGCTATGCCACCGCTGTTAGGATGGGTATCTGAAACTGGCCATATGGCTGCTGCACCATGGTTATTGGTGATGATTATATTTACCTGGACCCCACCACATTTTTGGGCATTAGCGATTGCACGTAAAAGTGATTACGAGCGGGCAAAAATTCCGATGCTGCCAGTTACTCACGGTATTGAATTTTGTAAAACATGTGTAGTGGCTTACAGCATTTTACTCGCGTTAGTGTGTGTACTCCCTTACTTAATTGGTATGTCAGGGCTAATTTATTTGCTTGGGGCGAGCATACTAAATGCTGTTTTCATTTATAAGGCGCTGAAGCTGAAAATAGCACCTAAAGATGATACTGCAATGGACTTATTTCGTTTTTCAATTGTGCATTTAATGCTACTCTTTATTGTCTTATTTATTGATAAATGGTTAGTTTTATGACGCGAATAGTCGCTTTATTATTTATGGGCTTGGTGTTATTTATTGCTGGATGTGAAAAAAATAATAGCGTCCCTGAGGTGGAAGCGCTGGTTTATGAGCAAGCGAAACCGATTAGTCCTTTTTTATTAACTGATCAACATGGTGCGCCTGCAGATAACAGCCAATTTATGGATCATTGGAATTTGGTCTTTCTAGGTTACACCAGTTGCCCAGATATTTGTCCAATGACACTGGCAAAACTAACCGCGATTCAAAAACAGTTAAGTCAAGATTACAAAGTACAAGTATGGTTTGTTGCTGTTGATCCAAAGCGTGACACAACTGAAAAGCGTAAAGCTTATATTGATTACTTTAATCCTAACTTTCTTGCTGTTTCAGGTCCGCATAAACAACTTTTTCCATTTGTAAGAGAGTTAGGCTTAATTTACGCAATTAACGATAGCGATCAGCAAGAATACGCAGTTGATCATAGTGCATCAGTTGTTTTAGTTGATCCTACAGGCTCTGTTAGAGCTATTTTTAAACCACAATTTAAGCAAGGTAATGTGCCATTAGTAGATGCTAGCAAGTTAACGGAGGAGTTTAAGTTAATAGCAGACTATTATGCAGAATAAAGCATTTGCCTTGCGATATTAGCTAACAATAGTAAATACATTTTTTGCCATAACTCGCTAAGCTACTAAAAAAATTTACTATTTTTTAAAGCAATTTATGGCAATTTCGTTTAGTCAGTCTAAGCTTTTATTATGAATTGTTTTAAGCAGGGAAGATTCAAATAATGTTAAAGCTCCCTATTGAATTAGCCATTACTCAGGTCGAAACACTCCATCAAGATTTGCTACAAGAATTGTCTGCGAATGACGATATTTGTCTTGATATTAGTGAAGTGACACGAGCTGATACGGCGTCAATTCAGCTTTTATGTGCGCTGCAAAAACATTTGCTTTCGGTACAACACAAAATCATATGGGTTGGTGAAAGCAAGCCTTTGCAACAAGCAATTACTAGTTTGGGTTTAAGCCATTATCTTGTGCTTGAAAATGCCAATTAAGAGGTTTTTATGAAGAGAATTCTAGCTGTCGATGATTCTGCATCAATGCGCCAAATGGTCAGCTTTACACTAAAAAAAGCAGGCTTCGATGTAACAGAAGCAAAAGATGGTAGCGAAGCACTAAATATCGCTAAGCAACAAGGTTTTGATGCGGTTATTTCTGATGTGAATATGCCTGTCATGGATGGCATTACTCTTATTCGCGAGCTGCGTAGCTTACCGAATTATAAGTTTACACCACTACTAATGCTGACCACAGAGTCAGGGCTTGATAAAAAAACAGAAGGTAAAGCTGCTGGAGCAACAGGGTGGATTGTTAAACCATTTAATCCTGAGCAATTGTTAGCGGTATTGAAAAAAGTGATTCGCTAATAATAGGAGCGGGGCATGAGTATAGATCTAAGCCAATTTTTTGAGGTTTTCTTTGAAGAAAGCTTCGAAGGTCTTGATGCAATGGAAGCCGAGTTATTGAACTTGGTGCCAGGCGAAGAAGACTTGGAAACGATAAATACAATTTTCCGTGCTGCACACTCAATAAAAGGAGGCAGTGGTACCTTTGGTTTCAGCGCCGTTGCTGACTTTACTCATGTACTTGAGACTTTGTTAGATCAAATCCGTGAAGGCGCTCGTACCTTAACCGCAGAACACGTTAATCTACTTCTCAAGTCGGTTGATTGCTTAAGAGCGTTGTTAAGAACATTACAAGCGGAGCAGCAGCCAGACTTAACAGAGGCTGATGAGTTACGGGTTAAATTTGAAGAAATTCTGGGCATGCGCTCTAAGAGCAAAGTTGTTCAGCAGCAGGCAGTTAGTAACGAAACTAACATAAAAAATACCTTTCAAATTGACTTCAAACCCCATCATCATTTATTTAAAACTGGCAATGAACCACTGTACATGATCAGTGAACTTGCTGAGTTGGGTGAGCTAGAAACACAAGCCTTTCAAGATGATGTCCCCGATATTACTAACCTTGCCCCCGAAGACTGTTTCTTATCATGGCGTTTTTTCTTAACCACAGACAAAGAGCAAAGTTGCATAGAAGAAATTTTTGAGTGGGTTGAGGATGACGCTGACATTGCTATCACATTGTGCGGTGGCTTGTTTGGTGATGAAGAAATTACAACGACTGAAACGGCTACAGCAGTTGTCGAACCAAAGAAAGAAGCCGAGCCTATTCCAGTTAAACCAACTACTGATACGAAAAAACCAGTACCCGTTAAAGCGACCACAGCCAATGCAGAGTCAACCTCAATCAGAGTTGGTATCGACAAAGTTGATTCATTGATCAACATGGTGGGTGAGTTAGTTATTACCCAAGCGATGTTAAGCCAGTTAGGTGAGCAAGAAATCACCGAAGCAACCATCGCCTCGTTACAAGAGGGCTTAGCGCAACTGGCACATAATACTCGTGACTTACAAGAAAATGTCATGCGTATTCGTATGTTACCAATAAGCTTTGTATTTAGTCGCTTCCCTCGGTTAGTTCGTGATATCTCGCAAAAGTTGGATAAACAAGTTGAGCTTAAATTGCTTGGTGAACAAACAGAACTAGACAAAACGGTGATGGAGAAGCTTTCAGATCCTATGGTGCATCTAGTGAGAAACTCCTTAGATCATGGCTTAGAGACAGTTGATAAGCGTGTTGCTGCGGGCAAAGACCCTGTTGGCACTGTGACGCTTAATGCATTTCATCAAGGCGGTAATATTGTTATCGAAATTATGGATGATGGTCAGGGGCTCAACACGCAAAAGATCAGAGAAAAGGCGATAAAAAATGGCTTGATCTCTGAAAGTGACGATTTAAACGATAACGAAATTAATGAGCTTATCTTTTTACCTGGCTTTTCGACAGCGGATCAAGTGAGTGACTTATCTGGCCGCGGTGTTGGTATGGACGTGGTTAGGCGTAATATCGAAGCGCTCAGTGGCTCGGTTGAGGTGGCTTCAGCGCCAGGTGTCGGTTCAACCTTCACCATCCGGTTACCTCTTACTCTAGCTATTTTGGATGGTCAATTGGTTAAAGTTGCCCAGCATACATACATTATTCCACTCATTTCTATTATTGAGTCACTACAAATTGATATCAGCAAAGTCAGTCGCGTCGGTAAAGATTTAGATGTACTTCGTTTGAGAGATGAGTACATCCCAATTTTAAGGCTTTACAATATTTTTAATCACAAAGGTGCGATAGAAACGCTTGATAGAACTTTGTTGGTTGTTGTTGAGAGCGATAATCAAAAAGTTGGTTTGTTGGTTGATGATTTATTATCACAGCAACAAGTGGTTATTAAAAGTTTAGAGGCGAATTATCAAAAAGTTGATGGTGTATCAGGAGCGACAATTTTAGGAGATGGCAGAGTATCTTTAATTATAGATATCAGCGGCTTAATTAAATTGTCAGGCTTAAGGAAGCCAGGAAGCCAAGAGTTAATTATTGAATCAAAAGCTAATTTGGAGGCGTCATGATTGTTGAGCACGATGACCTACAAAGTAAGCTGAATATCGGGCAAGACGAAGATATTAAACAGTTTTTAACCTTTTTCATGGCTGATGAAGAGTACGGTGTAGATATTCTTACGGTACAGGAAATTCGTAGTTGGGAAGAAATTACTGAAATTCCAAACTCACCTGACTTTGTTAAAGGCGTTATAAATTTGCGCGGCACTATAGTTCCTATTATTGATTTACGGCTGCGCTTTGGCTTGCCCGCTGTCACTTATGGACCGTTAACTGTCGTTATTGTACTGAAAGTTAAACTAGAGAGCACATGTAAAATTATGGGTATCGTGGTTGATGCCGTGTCGGATGTCTATAGCATTGCAGAGCATGAAGCGAAAGCGGTGCCGCACTTGTCTGACTCAGACAACACTCAATTTGTTGCGGGTTTAGTCAATGTGGGTGAAAAGATGGTCGCGTTACTAGACCTACAAAAAACAATGGACATTTAATTGGGTAGATTAACAAGAAGGTGAAGGGTATGGGATGGTTTAGTAGTCCTAAAAACGTTGAGTCAAATAATGATTTAGTTGTTGCAGCACTGAACAAATCGCTGGCAGTTATTGAGTTCGAACCAAGTGGAAACATAATCACTGCGAATGCTAATTTTTTGAATGCCATGGGTTACCGACTTGAAGAAATTCAAGGGCAACATCACGCAATTTTTGTTGATGACCAAGAAACTCAAAGTCCTGAATACCAACAGTTCTGGCAGCGCTTGCGCACAGGTGAATTTATGTCAGATGAATTCAAGCGGTTTGCCAAAAATGGTAAAGAAATTTGGATTCAAGCTACCTATAACCCAATTATTGATAGTAATGGCAATGTCGTTAAAGTTATTAAGTTTGCCAGTGATATTACAGCGCAAAAAGAGCTAGAAAAAAAATCTAAGCGTGATGCAGATCTGTCAAACGCGCTTCGGGTCTGCCAAGCCAATGTGATGATTGCTAATAATGACCTAGAAATTATTTTTGTTAACGACCAAGTACAAAAAATGCTTAAGTTTCGTGAAGAAGCTTTAAAAGAGGTGCTGCCAAACTTCTCGGTTGATAGCTTAGTTGGCACCTGTGTTGATGACTTTCATAAGCAACCATCTCATCAGCGTGAAGTACTAAGAACCTTGACCGAGCCTTTTAAAACAACGCTTAAAATTGCGGATTTAATATTTAGTTTAATAGCAACGCCGTGGCTCAGTGTATCTGGAAGTCGTCTAGGAACAATTGTTGAATGGCAAGATATCACTGATAGCGTGGCAAAAGCGGAAGCTGAAAAACGTGAAGCAGAAGAGAATCTTCGTGTTCGACGCGCGTTAGACCGTGTGGCAACCAATACCATGATTGCAGACGCCGGCAATAATATTATTTACATGAACGAAGCTGTTTTAAATATGATGAAAGCAGCTGAAAGTGATTTACGTAAAGACTTACCTAATTTCAACAGTAGTAACCTCATTGGTCAAAATATTGATGTGTTCCATAAAAACCCAGCACATCAGCGCAATATGCTGGCGAAGCTGAGTAGCACATATAGCACTGAAATATATGTTGGTGGTCGAACATTTGGATTAGTTGCAAACCCTATCTTTACGCCAGAAAACGAACGAATTGGTACGGTTGTAGAGTGGGAAGATAGAACAGCTGAAGTGGCGATTGAAAAAGAAATTGCAGGCCTTGTTGCTGCTGCCGGGAATGGTGATTTAGAAGCGCGTGTTGAAGAAGCGGGCAAACAAGGATTCTTCTTACGTCTAGCGCAGGGCTTGAATAGTCTAGTTAGTATCGTCGATGATGCAGTAAAAGACACGGGCAATATGCTTGATGCCATGGCAAATGGTGATTTATCAAAACGAATAGAACAAGAGTACCAAGGTTCATTCGATAAGTTAAAACGTGATGCAAATGCCACAGCTGATAAGCTTACTGAAGTGATTAATCGCATTAATACCTCTGCAACGCTCGTTGCCAGTGGTGCAGAAGAAATTTCGCAAGGTAATGCAGATTTAAGTCAACGGACTGAAGAGCAAGCTTCATCACTTGAAGAAACAGCATCAAGCATGGAAGAAATGACCAGTACGGTTCGTCAAAATGCTGATAATGCAAAAGAAGTGAATGAACTTGCGGAAGAAACGCGTACAAAAGCGCAAAAAGGTGGTGAAGTTGTCAATCGCGCCGTAACCAGCATGTCGGCAATTAATGAATCGAGTAAGAAAATTGCTGACATCATTAGTGTGATTGATGAAATAGCTTTCCAAACAAACCTACTTGCGTTGAATGCTGCAGTCGAAGCTGCACGAGCAGGTGAGCAAGGCCGAGGTTTCGCTGTTGTTGCTGGTGAGGTCCGTAACTTAGCACAGCGTTCAGCCGCCGCAGCAAAAGAAATCAAAGAATTAATCCGAGACAGTGTTGGCAAAGTTGAAGATGGTACATTACTTGTTAATGAATCAGGTTCAACATTGCAAGAAATAGTAACAGCAGTACAAAGAGTTACGGCAATGATCTCTGATATAGCCCAAGCATCAGAAGAGCAAAGCTCTGGCATTGAGCAAGTTAATAAAGCCATCGCTCAAATGGATGAAATGACTCAACAAAATGCAGCTTTAGTTGAAGAAGCATCAGCTGCGGGCGAATCAATGGCTGAACAAGCAAATGATATGCGCCGCTTGTTAAACTTCTTCTCGTTATCAAATAACGAAGTTGATATTTCAAACAGCGCTAGTTCAGCGCCAGCAGTTAAACAGCCTAGTTCGACAGTGCGCTCGGCACCAAAGGGCAACAATTTTGTTGATCCCAGTGACGAGTGGGAAGAGTTTTAAACTCTTCCCGACTTTATTCTAATAAGTTAATTGCACCGACTGTTACAGCTGCAGGGTCAAACACATGAAAGAGTTTTTATTAACGGATAATGATTTCAAGGCTATTTCTTCTCAGGTGTACGATGCGTGTGGCATTGTATTGGCGGAGCATAAACGTGAAATGGTTTACTCGCGTTTAGCAAGACGTATCCGCCATCACAAGCTAAAGAGTTTTAGGGAGTACTTAGGTTTTCTTGATGAGAATAAAGAGCAAGAGTTCAGTGAATTTATTAATGCTATAACCACTAATCTGACTTCTTTTTTTCGTGAGCCCCATCACTTTAATTACCTGAAAAATACTATAGTGCCAAAACTATTGGTTGGTAATGCAAAACAAAAGCGGGTAAGGGTCTGGTCAGCTGGTTGTTCCACTGGCGAAGAGCCTTATACGATTGCTATGACATTGCATGGTTTATTTCCACCCGATTGGGATGTGAAAATTTTAGCCACCGATTTAGACTCAAATGTACTCGCAAAAGCGCAGGCTGGCACCTATACCGCAGCAAATGTGAATGGACTAGACAAAAGCCATCTTAAGCGCTGGTTTTTGAAAAGCCACGATGGAGAACTTTATAAAGTAAAGCCCGAACTACAAAAGAACATTTTTTTTAAGCGTCTAAACTTATTACAGAGCTGGCCTATGAAAGGACCGTTTGATGTGATTTTTTGTCGTAATGTTGTTATCTATTTCGATAAGCCAACCAAAGACGAACTTTTTAAACGCTATCACGACTTACTGACTAACACTGGCTACTTATTTTTAGGGCATTCAGAGACATTAGGGAAGGATCATAAGGAATTTAAAAACTTAGGCCAGACTATTTACCAAAGGGGCGGATCATGAATAGCCACTTCCGGCCTGTTATATCTGGCTTTGAGCATGTGAAACGGTTTTGGGATAATCGTCGTGGGAAGGTAATTGCTAAGGTATTACCTGGCGAGTTTTATGTCTCTAAAACTGATGAATTGATCACGACAGTGCTTGGTTCATGTATTGCTGCATGTATTTATGATGAAGGCCTAGGAATTGGCGGCATGAATCACTTTATGTTGCCTGTAGAAAAAGGAGTCGATCCTAGTAATGCTCATAGTCTTAATTGTCGTTACGGTAACTGGGCAATGGAATATCTGATCAATGAAATCCTTAAAAACGGTGCTTCTAGGCGCAATCTCAAAGTAAAACTGTTTGGCGGAGGGAAAATAATCCGCTCAATGACTGATATTGGTGTTGGCAACATTCGTTTTGCAAATGCTTATATACTTGAGGAAGGTTTAGATTTAGTATCTCATGATGTCGGTGGGCCTTGGCCCCGAAAGGTGATGTTTGATCCTCAAACAGGTAAAGCCCAAGTAAAAAAAATGCGTGAACTGCATTCAGATAAGCTCGAAAAACGTGAAATCAAATACCTACACGATATCGAACAGCAAGATGCAGAAACGGATATTGAATTATTTTAGGAGAGCAAATGATCAAAGTACTCATAGTTGATGATTCTGCTTTGATCCGTGGTTTACTCAAGGAAGTACTCGAGCAAGCAGAAGACATTCAAGTTGTTGGCGCGGCAGAAGATCCTTATCAAGCCCGAGATTTAATTAAGCGCCTCAATCCTGATGTCTTAACGCTGGATATCGAAATGCCGAAAATGGATGGACTAAGCTTTTTAAAAAACTTGATGCGCCTTCGTCCTATGCCAGTTGTGATGATTTCAACACTGACTCAAAAAGGCTCACCCATTACACTGGAAGCCCTCGAAATTGGTGCTGTTGATTTTATTGCTAAACCAACTATCAATGTAACAGAAAACTTGCAGCGATATGCACATTTACTTCATCAAAAAGTACGCACAGCCGCAGGTGCAAGAATACGTGCATTTAAAGAAACAAAAATTGAAGACGATAGCGCCTTAACAGCACTGCAATTTAAGCCCAATAGTGTACTTGCAATTGGTGCTTCAACAGGTGGAACAGAAGCAATTAAAGAAGTGCTTGTGCGCATGCCAGAAAACTGTCCACCGATAGTGATTACACAGCATATCCCGCCGGTTTTTAGTACTTCGTTTGCGATGCGCATGGATAGAACCTGCAAAATTAGTGTTAAGGAGGCTGAACATGGCGATAAGTTACAGTCAGGTTGGGCGTACATTGCGCCAGGCGATCAGCATTTAAGTGTAGTGAAAAAAGCAGGCGGCCTATACTGCCAGCTTGATACTAATGAGTTGGTTAATCGCCATCGCCCAGCGGTTGATGTGCTATTTAACTCCTTGGTTGTGGCTTGCCCTAAAGCGGTTGTGGCTGCGTTATTGACCGGTATGGGCAGCGATGGCGCAAAAGGCATGCTCGCATTAAATCAAGCAGGAGCTTACACCATCGCGCAAGATGAATTATCGTCAGTGGTATGGGGCATGCCAAAAGCCGCAGTCGAACTCAATGCGGCTAATGAAGTGGTTCGCCTTGATAAAGTCACAGCGCAAATGCTAAAACAAGCAGTTAAGGTACAATAACCCAAGGTTGAGAGAACCAATAATAGCTGCCTTTCTTCGCGATAGAAGGGGCCGTGCAGTTAAAGCGAGAACGGCCTTTTTTCAGTTTTTCAGGTGATGTGATCTTCACCGTATCTTTACTAAGCCAGGTTAAATCAGCTTGACCAATACCTGATACATAACAAGCAAACTGGCTTTTATGAAAGTCCTGCATATCAAATTGCATCGTTAAACTAGGTGGGTTTTCGTCTGTCACACTATCTGAGTAGGTGAGCTGTTTGATAGTGAATGCTTGAGAGTCGAGTTTAGTGGCAAGTGTTTCAAGCTTTGAATAAAAGCCCGATGCTGGAAAACGTGGTAATCGGGTAAAGTCAGAATGGATACCAACAGCACCCGAATGCTGACCTATACCAACAAAGCCTAGCGATTTTACTAGTTGTTGCAATGAATTATTAAACTCGCCATAAGGGTAAGCGAGGTATTTATAATCATGGCCAATTTCTTCTTTAATTCGCTGCTGGGCAGATAAAATGTCTTTTTTAGTACGTGCAAGCCATGCTTCTGCACTCTCGCCTGGTTGTTTGCGATGTAAGTAATTATGAATTTGCGTATGGTTGCTAATTAAGGCACCTTTTTTCGATAGCTCCTTTAACTGCTGCCAAGTCATTACATAGCTTTTGCCTTCATCAATTAGCTCGGGATTGACGAAAATAGTGTACGGATAGCCAAATTTTTCTAAGATGGGCGCTGCTTCTTCATAGTTATTTTTGTAGCCATCGTCGAAGGTAATCGCGACGGTTTTATCTGTTAGCGGTTGGCCTGTTTGTAATGAGGTAATGAGTTCATCTAATGGAATAACGTTAAAGTTATTATCTTTTAAATATTGCATATGTTCAGTGAATGTTTCGCTACTGACACTGGTAACCGCAGGAAGGCTTTCACTGACGTGGTGATACTGTAGAATGACTGCACCATGGGCGCGCAAAGATAAACCTAACAGGACTGCAAATACTACATGAAACATTTTCTTAAACGTCATAAGGCACACCATAAAAGTTTACTGTTATTAGCCGGTCCGATGATTTTATCAAATATTACCGTGCCAATGTTAGGTTTAGTTGATACTGCTGTAATCGGCCACTTAGGAAGCGCTCACTATTTGGCTGGTATAGCGCTGGGCTCAGCAGTTATCTCGTTATTATTTTGGCTAGCAGGCTTTTTGCGCATGAGTACCACAGGTTTGGTTGCCCAGGCTTATGGTAAAAGCGATCATACCTTGCTCGCTGAGCTATTAAAGCGCAGCTTGTTACTAGCAACAGCGGTTGCGCTGTTATTAATAGCGCTGAGTATACCTATTCAATCCTTAATGGCATATTTATCAAATGCTAATGAAGCTGTTTTAGAACAAGCAAATAGCTATTTTTCTATTCGTATTTTTAGTGCGCCCGCTGCTTTATGTAATTTGGTTTTACTTGGTTGGATGCTAGGTGTCCATTATGGCCGCGGGCCTTTTTATTTATTACTAATCACCAATATTACCAATATCGTGCTTGATATTTATTTTGTGGTGTTTCTTGATTGGGGTGTGGCTGGAGCTGCGTGGGCGTCTTTAATTGCTGATTATATCGCCCTTGCTTTTGCACTTATGTTAGTTGCTCAGCTCGCCAAAAAGCAAGGTGTCAACCTTGCCGTGAAAGCCTGGTTAAGTATTGCTAAGTTACTTGATTTGGTGAGCTTAAATCGCGATATTTTTATTCGCTCACTAGCACTCCAGCTGTGTTTTAGTTTTATGACTTTTTATGGCGCACGGATCGGCGAAACAACTTTAGCGGCTAATGCCGTATTGCTAAACTTTTTAATGTTGGTGAGCTTTGCGCTTGATGGTATTGCTTATGCGAGTGAAGCTAAGGTCGGTAAAGCGAAAGGTGAGCACAGCGCTAAGCAGATTAAGTTATGGGTTAATTTGAGCTTATTTTGGGGCGGGTTATTTGCGCTGTTTTATAGCCTTATATTTTTATTATTTGGTGAGGCAATTATTCGCTTACTTACCGATGTGCCCGAAGTTATCAGTCTTGCAACGGTTTACCTTCCTTGGGTGATTATATTGCCTATCGCGGCGATGGGCTGCTTCTTATTTGATGGCATATTTGTTGGTTTAACCCGTGCTAAAGATATGCGTAATACTATGCTATTTAGTGCTTTAGTGGGCTTTTTTGGACTGTTTTGGTTAGTGAGTAGCTGGCAAAATCATGGTTTATGGTTTGCGATGACCAGCTTTATGCTGATGCGCGGGTTAACGCTGTGGTTTCGCTACCGTAAAATTGTCAATAATCAGCAATTATTAGATTAAATTACTTCCACAAATCAGGGTCGTGATTTTTGGGTGAAGAGCGCTCTAAAACTTGCGCGAAGCGGTTGGCAAAAATACCTAAATAGCCCCAACCAGCAAAGAATAAAGCCACTGCGAGTATGACTAGGCCAATTAATTGAAATAGTGCGGGCCCATAATAACCTATGGCAATAAAAATCACGGCTAGCACAAACAGTGCTAGGCCGCGAAGAAAGCGTTTTAAGCTTAATTTGGGATCGCTACCTAAGCGAAATACCCATTTTTTAAGCATGCTTTAGATACCGGTTAGTAGTAAGAGTGCTCACCAGATTGGTGATCAGTAATGTCTCTTACACCGTTGATTTCGTCAAACTTGGCGATCATTTCTTTCTCGATGCCTTCTTTAAGTGTGACGTCAATCATTGAACAACCGTTACAGCCACCGCCAAATTGCAGTACCGCGATACCGTCAGCTGTAATTTCTACTAGGCTTACTTGACCGCCGTGGTTTGCGAGCTGTGGATTAACTTCGGTTTCAAGCATGTGTTGAACACGCTCTTGTAGTGACGCATCATCGCTAAGTTTGCGTGCTTTTGCGTTTGGTGCTTTAAGCGTTAACTGAGTACCCATTTTGTCAGTTACAAAATCGATTTCAGCTTCTTCTAAGAAAGGGGCGCTTTCTGCATCAACAACGGCATCAAAACCATTGAATGGTAGACGAATATCAGTCGCTTCAACGGCGTCTTCTGGGCAGTAAGATACACCACACTCAGCCTGCGAAGTACCTGGGTTTACTACAAACACACGAATGTTTGTTTGTTCAGCTTGGTCTGCTAAAAGTTTAGCAAAATGAGATTGTGCAGATTCAGAAATAGAGATCATAAAACGGACTATACTTGACTAAATTACTCGGATACTGTGTATCATACTCCGCTCATCGTGTTGTCGCCAGTGTTGAGCGTAAAAAGTTGCATCTATTTTATCGAATGGTAGCGTTAAAACATCAAATAATTACGGGTGCTATCTATGCGTTTAATAATAACAATATTAACCATGCTAGTGAGCGTTAGCGCATTAGCAAAACCTCTTTCTTATTACTTTGAACAAGATGTGAAATTTGACCCAAGTATTCCGACTCCTGAGCAGGTGTTAGGTTACGAAGTGGGTGAGTGGCATGTACGTCACGATCAACTTGTGCAATATATGCAAATTCTTGCTGAAAAAAGTGACCGAATGAATTTTAAAGTAATCGGTCGTACTCATGAGCAGCGTCCATTGGTGATGCTAACAATTACAGCGTCCGACAAACTTGGCCAAGTTGAGCAAATTCGTAAGGCTCACTTAGCTCGCCTAAATGGTGAAGCAAGTGACTCAAGTAAGCAGCCAGCGGTTGTTTGGATGGGTTACAGTGTTCACGGTAATGAATCATCAGGTAGCAATGCGTCGTTACTGGTTGCGTATTACCTTGCAGCTGCACAGGGCCCAGAAATTGACGCCTTACTTAACAACACGGTTATTTTACTCGACCCATCATTAAACCCTGATGGCTTAGCGCGTTTTGCAAATTGGGCAAACAGCAACCGTGGCATGAAGTTATCATCAGATCCGCAAACTCGTGAGCATATCGAAAGTTGGCCTAGTAGCCGTACTAACCATTACTTGTTTGATTTAAACCGTGACTGGTTATTACTACAACATCCTGAATCACGTGCACGTATTGCACAGTTTCACCAATGGAAACCGAATATCCTAACTGACTTCCATGAGATGGGCCCAAACAGCACTTATTTTTTCCAACCAGGGATCCCAACTCGTAAGCACCCAATCACGCCTGAAGAAAATGTCACGCTGACTAAAGCAATTGCAAACTATCATGCAAAGACACTTGATGAGCACAACGCACTTTACTTCACTGAAGAAAGCTTTGATGACTTTTACTATGGTAAAGGCTCAACTTACCCAGACGTCAATGGCGGTGTAGGCATCTTATTTGAACAAGCGAGCTCGCGTGGTCACTTACAAGAAACGATCAACGGTCCGTTAAGCTTCCCGTTTACAATTAAAAATCAGTTATTAACTAGCTTATCGACATTCCAAGCAGCGATTGATAACCGTACAGACTTACTTGATTATCAAGCAAAATTTTACAACAAAGCAGTTGATCTTGCTGGTGATGAAGACTTTAAAGGGTATGTAGTTAAAGGCGGTGCTGATCAAAGCCGCATGCAATACTTCCTTGATTTACTTAGACAACATCAAATCAATGCGTACATGTTAGAAGAGCCGTTAAAAGTAAACGGTCAAAGCTTTTCTGAGCAGAGCTATTATGTGCCATTAGCACAGCCACAATTTCGTTTAATTAAAGCAATTTTCAGTGAGCAGCAGCGTTTTGTTGATAATACGTTTTATGATGTATCTGGCTGGACACTTGCTCATGCCTTCAACCTAGAATTTGCAAAGGTAAGCAGCAACTGGGGTTTAAATGTGGCAAAAATGCCTTGGCAGCAAAGTGTTAAGTCAAGCTTTGCAGCATTACCGCAAAGCTATGCTTACGCATTCAAATGGGATGACTACCTAGCGCCAAAAATGCTTAATAGCTTACTCGAGCAAGGCGTGAAAGCACGTGTGGCATTAAGCCCACTAACAGCAAAAACACCATCAGGTGAAATCGCTTTTGAGCCAGGTAGTATTCTTGTTCCTGCTGGTCTGCAAACTGATAGCAACTGGGTTAGTTATTTAAACCAAGCACAGAATGAGTTTGGCATTGAAATTACACCCATTAGTTCGGGCTTAACGGTGAAGGGGGCTGATTTAGGTTCTCGTGCAATGGCGGTTGTGAAAGCGCCTAAAGTATTGCTAGTGGGTGGTCAAGGAACTAGCCAGTATGAGCTGGGAGAAGTGTGGTACTACTTAGATCGTTTTGTTGGTACAGCGCCAAGCATTATCGAAATGGAACGTTTAGGTAACATCGACCTTGAAAACTACAGCCATATTATTTTAGCGCACGGAAATTTCAATCGTCTTGATGATGCGACTAAAGTGGCTATTAAGTCGTGGGTGCGTAAAGGCGGTGTTATTTGGGGTCACAAAGGCGGTGCTAAGTTCTTAGCCGATCAGCAGCTACTAAAAGCCAATTACTTATCTCGTCGTGATGTAGCGAGTGCCTTTGATACCACAGGGCTTAGCTATGCTGATAAAGATGACTTAGCAGGCCGTCAGCGTATTGCAGGGGCTATTTTTAATACCTCAGTGGATTTATCTCATCCACTTACCTATTCGCTGAATCGTAATACATTACCTGTGTTTAAGAATAGCACTTGGCTACTTGAGAAGTCAGATGCCCCATTTGTTAATGTGCTTACTTACACAGATAAACCGCTTTTAGCTGGCTTTACTGATGACGTAAACGTAGAGCAAGTAGCGGGTGCTGCTGGCCTCATTGCGCATTCATATGGCAAAGGCAGTGTGATAGGCATGACAGATAACCCAGTATTCCGTGGTTACTGGTACGGCACGAGTCGATTACTAAGCAATGCCTTATTTTTTGGTAATGCCTTTCATGCCTCTGGTGATAAATAATCACACTTAATCATAATGCAGGTTGCCTAACCCTGTTAGGCAAGTGAGCATAGCCCATATTTGCTTCGCCCCTGCATTTTTTATGGCTTCTGTCGCAGCATTTAAAGTTGCGCCAGAGGTCATCACATCATCAACAACTGCCACGGTTTTCCCTGTTAAATCTTGCTGACAAACAAATGCATTTTGTAGATTTTTAACTCTTTTCGCTTTACTTAACTGTGATTGTGCTTTGGTTGCTTTTTGCTTGTAAAGAGCTGAGCTAACAGTACATTGCTGGTTTTTTAAAACAGGCAGCCAAGTTTGGCTTACCTGATTAAAGCCGCGTGCTAAAAAGCGTTGATTATGCAGAGGCAGCACAATAAAAAGGTCTGGCCAATTTGCATTAACTTGACGAGCTAATTGCAGCTGTTTCCCTATCACTTGTTGTAGTGCCACACGAAAATATTGTTGGTCATTAAATTTCAATTGCTTGAGCCAAAGTTTAAAAGGTGCTTGATACCACGCACAGGCAATTAAATGGTCAAAATTACTATCAGGAAATGCATCACATATATCTGGTCGGTGTAACAGATTTGGATGGCGTGTAAGGTCAAATAAATTAAGGTCATCTAAACAATACTGACACAAAGCTTGATCAGCCTGTATGTGATTCTGGCAGCTAATGCAAAAGTTGGGGAATAGTGCGTCTAGCCCTAGTTTTAAGGCATGAGGTAAGTGAGACATTGCATTCATTCCTTTAAACGCTATTATGAGCGCTAAGTGTGGTTGGGAAATATTAAATATGCAAAATGAGATGGTGCTATTACATGGCTGGGGAATGAACCAAGGGGTTTGGCAAGTGATCAAACCTGAGCTTGAGTTTTTTCATGATGGTGAAGTCCGTTGTCTCGATTTACCTGGCTTTGGTAACGCGCAGTCTATTCCTACACCTTACACTTTGCACGCTGCAGCTGAGCAACTAAGTACACAGCTAAATGAAAATTCTATTCTTGTTGGCTGGTCGTTGGGCGGACTTTTTGCCTTGTATATTGCAGCACATTGGCCTGACAAAGTAGCAAAGGTTGTGTTGGTTGCCTCAACGCCTTTTTTTGCGCAAACCGACGAATGGCCGGGTATTAAACCTGACGTATTGAACGCATTTAAAGATCAGCTAGTTAGTCACAGAGAAAAAACGATAGAACGGTTTTTGGCGATACAAGCGATGGGCAGTGAATCAGCACGGGATGATATTAAGCAATTAAAAGCACTTTTGAACCAATACCCAGCGCCTCAAGAGCAAGCTTTAAGTGCGGGCTTAGACATTTTACAGCAGGATGATTTACGGGAACTATTCGCTAACCTTAGCGTACCAGTGCGTGGTATTTTCGGTCGCTTAGATTCATTAGTACCTTATCGCGCGATTGAAAAAATGCATGCCTTACAACCTCAGTTTGAATATGAAGTTTTAGATAAGGCCTCACACGCGCCTTTTATTTCACATAAAGCGGCATTTATATCAGCACTGAAATCAATGTGTTAAGCAAAGCTCGCTGAGAGGCCAGAAAAATAGCGGGATTTAGCTTTATTTTGCTCGTTTTATGAGCGATACTTAACGGGTAGATCTCACTGTTGGAGGGTGTTATGCCAATCAGTTCTGTTTTTAATAATGCGGTAGAAGGTTATAACCGTGCAAGCCAAGGTATCGAAAAGGCGAGCGCTGAGATTAGCCGTGCCTCAATTGATCAGCAAGATGATGCCCAATTAGCTCAACAACGCCAATTACAAGCGGCAACTCCAAATGAAGCTGTAACTCCGCCAGTTTCACAACCTGCCCCAATTGATGAGTCGCTTGTTAATTTAAAAGTTGAAGAGTTTAATGCAAAAGCCAATATCAACACGATTCAGACTGCTGATGAAGTGCTCGGTACATTAATAGATATTAAAGTTTAGTACTTATGAATATCGTCACTCCGTTTCCTTCGATTAATATCAACACGGCGAATGTGCACACCGAAAGTGCTCACCGTGATAATCAGTTACGTGAAGTGATCCCACCTCCTGCTGCTACCAAGCCGAGTAACGCAGAAAATAAAACCCTGAATGATGGTGACAAAACCAAGCAGCCAGGTTCTGAGGCTGGTACCTATGATGCTAAAGGTCGTCTTGCTGAAGACAAAGTGATTGAAGAGCGCCAACAAGGTAGCGAACAAGGCGAGCCTGAACAATCAGAGCAAGAACAGCAAGAAGCTAAACAAGAGCAGCAAAAAGAGCAAAAGGTTGCTGAGCAAGAGCAACAAGACGCTGAGCAAATTAAAGAGCTAAAAGCCCGCGATACCGAAGTGCGTATTCATGAACAAGCGCATGCAACAGTCGGGGGGCAATATGCTGGCTCACCAAGCTATGAGTATCAACGTGGCCCTGATGGTACGAACTATGCCGTGGGCGGCGAGGTGCAAATTGACGTTGCTGAAGTCAAAGGCGACCCAAAAGCTACAATTGAAAAAATGCAGACTGTGCGTGCAGCTGCGCTTGCACCTCAAGAGCCTTCAAGTGCTGATCGCTCAATTGCTGCCGATGCCACACAAAAGCTTATGGCTGCGCAGGCTGAACTTGCCAGTCAATCAGCTGATGGCGATGTTGATTCAGGCAAATCGACTTTCAAAATAAACAGTGAGTATGCCGAAGATAGCGCTACTCAAACCAGCGAAACCAAAACAGCAAAGCGTGACGTTGAAGTAGATGAGCGCGCTGCACGTATTGCTAATTTTTATCAAGCAGCGACCTCGCCAACTAATCAAAATCAGTTCTCTGCTTTTATTTAAGTTTCTAAAATAAAAAACCGCGTAAGTTTACACTTACGCGGTTTTTTTCGACTTATGCCTACAGCCTATTATTTTTTCACTTTTGCATTGGCAAATGCATCAGCAAAGGCATTACCCATGGCAACATTGCCAAATTCGCGTTTTTGTTTAGGTGCACTTTTCGCTTTCGCAGCTGGCTTAGGTTTGCTAGCTGATGCGGCTTTATTGCTGGTATCAACATCATCGTCTAAACGCATGGTAAAGCTAATACGTTTACGGGCAGCATCTACTTCAACTACTTTTACTTTTACAATATCGCCCGCTTTAACCACTTCACGTGGATCAGAGATAAACTTGTTCGTAATAGCAGAAATATGCACTAAACCGTCTTGGTGTACACCCACATCAACAAAGGCACCAAAGTTAGCAACGTTAGACACTACACCTTCTAAAATCATACCCGGTTTTAGGTCATTAATGGTTTCAACACCGGCTTTAAATTCAGCTGTTTTAAACTCAGGGCGCGGGTCGCGGCCCGGTTTATCAAGTTCTTTGATAATGTCGGTAACCGTTGGTAAACCAAACTTTTCGTCCGTGTAGTCGTTCGCAACGAGCTTGTTTAGGATGTCAGAGTTACCAATTAGGCTGTTAACATCTAAGCTGTTCTTCTCGCAGATACGCTTAACAACTGGGTAGGCTTCAGGGTGAACTGACGAGTTATCAAGAGGATCTGAGCCTGTGCTGATACGTAAGAAACCGGCAGCTTGTTCAAAGGCTTTAGGCCCTAAACGTTCAACTTTTTTAAGTTCAGAACGTTTGCTAAATGAGCCATTCGCATCACGGTAGCTAACGATATTTTGTGCTAACGTTTTGTTTAAGCCAGATACGCGAGTAAGTAATGGCACCGACGCCATATTTAAGTCTACACCCACTGAGTTTACACAGTCTTCAACCACAGATGTTAGCGTTTGACCAAGTTGGCTTTGCGATACATCGTGCTGATATTGACCTACACCGATTGATTTAGGCTCAATTTTTACCAGCTCAGCAAGTGGGTCTTGTAAGCGGCGCGCGATAGACACAGCACCACGTAGTGAAACATCAAGGTTAGGGAATTCATTGGCGGCAAACTCAGACGCTGAATAAACAGAAGCGCCCGCTTCACTGACCATAATTTTATTTAGCTTAAGCTCACTGTTCGCTTTAATCAGCTCTGCAACTAACTTGTCAGATTCACGTGAAGCCGTACCATTACCAATAGCGATTAGCTCAACTTTATGTTGGCGGCATAATTGCTCAAGAGTACGAAGTGATTTATCCCAATGATTTTGTGGTGCGTGCGGGAAAATCGTTTGTGTTGTTAACAGCTTGCCTGTGCTATCGACAACGGCAATTTTACAACCAGTACGCAGGCCAGGATCGAGACCTAACGTAGTACGTGGACCTGCAGGAGCGGCCATTAATAAATCTTTTAAGTTTTTAGCAAAAACGTCAATTGCGCCGGTTTCTGCTTTTTCGCGCATTGCACCTAAAAATTCATTCTCAAGGTGAAAGCTTAACTTAATTTTCCATGCCCATTGCACTACGCCCATTAACCAACTACTTGCAGCAGAATTGCTAACATCTAAGCGATAATGATCGGCAATCATTTGTGCACACACTTGCGCCGGATTTTCTGCGCCAGGCTCTGGGTTGATACTAAGTTGTAAGACGCCTTCATTACGCGCACGCAGCATAGCAAGTGCACGGTGTGATGGTACTTTTTTAAGTGGTTCTTGATGCTTAAAGTAGTCGCGGTACTTTACGCCTTCATTTTCTTGACCAGCGATTACAGTACTTTCAATCTGACCATGTTGTGCGATATGACTACGGAATTTAGCAAGTAGTTTGGCGTCTTCTGCAAAACGCTCCATTAAGATAAACTTAGCGCCATCTAACACCGCTTTATTATCTGCAAAGCCTGCATCGGCATTAATGTAGTCACTTGCTTGTTGTTCAGGGTCGAGGCTAGGGTTGTTAAATAGCGCATCGGCAAGCGGCTCAATACCCGCTTCAATGGCAATTTGTCCTTTTGTACGGCGCTTAGGTTTGAAAGGCAAATATAAATCTTCAAGCTCAGTTTTACTGTCAGCGTTATTAATATCAGCACTTAGCTCAGCAGTTAACTTGCCTTGCTCTTCGATAGTATTAAGGATAAAGCCGCGGCGCTCTTCTAATTCACGTAAATACGATAAACGCTGCTCAAGTAAACGTAATTGCGTGTCATCTAAGCCACCAGTTACTTCTTTACGATAACGGGCGATAAAAGGAACTGTGGCACCTTCATCAAGTAATTTGATTGCAGCAACAACTTGTGGTTGCTGGGCACTTAGCTCAGTTGCTAAGCGTGCAGAGATATTGCTCATGCATAACCCTTTTTAAAAATAGAAAATCAGTAAAACTGAAGATTAATTGCCTGAATAATATCACAATAAGAAGGCCTTAAAAGCACTGCTTTTAAGGCCTGCAAAAATAGTCTTACACAACGCGGGTTTTAACGCTTAGTGCGGGTGATCAACCTGCTGTAATACTTCGCTGAAGCCATTAGCAATTGGGTTGATATTAACAGGAATATGTAATTTTTTAGCAATTTCACGGGCTGAAATCAAACCACAAATTTCATGTTCAGCGCTGGTTACTAAAAGGAACATCATACCTTGGTGTTCCATAGTTTGCAGTGCATCGCCAATGCATGCATAGCTAATACTTTGTAAGCTTACACCAGCTAAGCTGCTAAGTGGTGTCATTACATGCTGCAAAGTAACTTCATTGCGATGTAAATTGAGGCGCTGAGCAAGAATCATGATTTTAGAGCTTTGTAAGTCAGCACTTGAAGTAATACCAATAAGCTTTTCGTCATTATCTACGACTAAAATAAAGTCAGAACAACGACTGCTGGTTTGTTTAAGTGCATCGACAATACTCAAATCATGATGTGCTCGCACAGGGTCTTTGCTTGTAAAGCTATTTAATACTTTTAGCGCTGGAGAAGTTAAGTCGAGGGTTGGTTCGACTTCGTTTACAGTATTAGATAAAGCACCATTAGAAATGTCTTGAAGACGTAATTCTTTGAATTTATTCATTTTGATCACCATACATTTTAATAAAACTGAAATAGAAAATTTGAGTTAATTAAAAAGCAGGTGGTCCTCGCTGGTGCGCGCTATAAACAGACACCTTATTAAAAGGGGGAACATACGAAACAACAGGTGCATCTTGCAGTGGTTGGGCTACATTAGTGATGAACGCAGGAGTATGTTTATCGAGGTCGGTATCTAAGTTAGCAGGGTCCGCACTATCACACGCAATAAAATGAGCAGTTGGCGTAACACTGTCTGAGTGGCTTTCTATATCACTGGCGTAAGATATCAAACTCACACTAATTAATAGTGCGAATACAATGGCATTACTCATTATGCGTTGTATTGCGTTTGACATACTTACTACCTTCTAAAACTCAAGTAATGATTTATCTTGAGTACCTTTAGTTATAGATCACATTTTTAGACTAAACAATCACTAATTAACGCTTTCTGAATTTTCAGGGAAAATTAGTTTGCATCAGGATAAGTTATCTCGTTGATATACCATTCTTTTGCGCCTTCAGGCGTGATCACCGAAAAATCATCATCTACCTGTTTGCCAAGGAGCGCTCGAGCCATAGGTGCATCAATCGAAATGTAATCTTTGCGCTCGTAAATTTCGTCGGGGCCGACAATGCGAAAACGCTTTGTATCGCCTTGTTCATTCTCAATTTCGACCCAAGCACCAAAAAACACTTTACCTGCTTGTTGCGGGTTGTAGTCAACAATTTTAAGATCTGGCATGCGTTTACGAAGATAGCGCACACGTCGATCTATCTGTCGTAAAACACGCTTATTAAACTGATAATCTGCGTTTTCAGAACGGTCGCCCAAGCTTGCTGCCCAAGTCACAATTTTGGTAATTTCAGGGCGCTTTTCATGCCATAAGTAGTCATGTTCTTGTTGTAATTGCTGATACCCTTCTCGGGTTATTAAATTTGTCTTTGCCATTTTATTCAGCCTAAAAAGAAAATCAGCCGCAAGGTATAAAAGTCTTTTACCTTTGTCGAGTCGGATTTTGAAATGTTCAGTAACAATCTAAGCGCGTAATTCGTTTTTTATTCTTAACTTTTTCATTTATATTAATAAGTAACATATTACAAAAAGAATGAAAGTTATGGGACACGAAACGACAAAAGTATTGGTTGTTGATGACGATATGCGCTTACGTAGTTTGCTAGAGCGTTACCTTGTAGAACAAGGCTTTATTGTTCGCTCAGCAGCAAATTCAGAGCAGATGGATCGCTTATTAGAGCGCGAGAACTTCCACTTGATTGTATTAGATTTAATGTTACCAGGTGAAGATGGGTTATCAATTTGCCGTCGTTTACGTCAAAAAGAAAATGACATTCCAATTGTAATGCTTACAGCCAAAGGCGATGAAGTTGACCGCATAATCGGTTTAGAGCTTGGTGCTGATGATTACATTCCTAAACCATTCAACCCACGTGAACTGTTAGCGCGTATTAAAGCAATTTTACGTCGTCGTGCGAAAGAAGTGCCAGGTGCGCCTGCTGCCGAAGAAAACGAAATTAGCTTTGGTGACTTCACACTAAACCTTGCGACCCGCGAAATGAGCCATGGTGATAAAACAATGTCGTTAACCAGTGGTGAGTTTGCGGTATTAAAAGCATTAGTGACTCATCCTCGTGAACCGCTTAGTCGCGATAAACTGATGAACTTAGCGCGCGGTCGTGATTACAGTGCGCTTGAGCGCAGTATCGATGTGCAGGTTTCACGCTTACGCCGGATGATCGAAGTTGATGCCGCTAACCCGCGTTATATACAAACAGTATGGGGCTTAGGCTACGTATTTGTGCCAGACGGTGAAAAATAACAGTAATGGGCATGTTTCCACGTAGTGCGTTTGGACAAACGGTATTTTTGGTTGCAGCCCTGCTGTTAATCAATCAAATTGTCTCTTATATCACGGTCAGTTTTTATGTTGTTAAACCAACTATAGAACAAGTAAACCTGATCCTATCTAAACAGGTGAAAACCGTGTTTATTGAATGGGAAGAAGGGGTTGAGGTAAGCAAGGAAGCCTCAGACAAGTTTTTTGAGATCACCGGCATCGAGGTCATGACCCAGCGCCAAGCAATGAGTCAGGGTTTGGCTGAAACTCGTGAGTACTCAATGTTATCGCGCAGTATGTCGAAAGAGCTCAATGGTTCTGCTCGGGTACGTATTAGCCAAACCGACCCACTTGTTTATTGGGTTGAAGCTCCACAAGCACCGGGTTATTGGGTGCGCGTGCCGCTCACCGGCCTGCAAGAAAACAACCTAAAATTCTTAACCTTTTATTTATCGAGTATTGGCTTTTTAAGTGTGCTCGGTGGTTGGTTGTTTGCCCGCCATCTAAATAGACCTTTAAAAGCACTGCAACAAGCCGCTGTTAAAGTAGGGGTAGGTGACTTTTCTACCAAATTAGAAGAACAAGGTTCTACAGAAGTCATTGAAGTAACCCGTGCGTTTAACCAAATGTCGCGTGGTATTGCAGCTCTTGAGAACGACCGTCGGTTATTAATGGCAGGTGTCTCTCATGACTTGCGCACGCCGCTTACACGAATTCGCCTTGCCACCGAAATGATGTCGGACGATGAAGATTACCTGCGTGAAGGGATCATTCATGATATTGAAGACATGAATGCCATTATCGACCAATTCATTGAATATTTACGCCACCATAAACGTGAAGAGCTTGAGCTAGAAGACTTGAACGCGATTGTGTCAGAAGTTGTCGAAGCTGAACAAAAACATCACCGCACTATTACCTTTAAAGAAAACCCGAGCTTAAGTGAAGTGCCAGTGAGTATGGTAGCAATAAAGCGTGTTGTTACTAATATGATTGAAAACGCAATTCGCTATTCAGATGGTGATATAGAGGTTGAAACCCGCGTGAGCAGTAATAAAAAGTTTGCTATGGTCGTGGTTAACGATCATGGCCCGGGGATCCCTGAAAGCGAACTTGAAACTGTATTTGAACCGTTTAAACAAGGTGATGCCGCTCGCGGTAGCGAAGGCAGTGGCTTAGGCCTTGCGATAATTAAACGTATTGTCGATATGCACGGCGGCCGAGTACAACTACTTAATCGCCCAGAAGGTGGCCTCAGCGCGCAAATCTATTTGCCTTTTTAAAAGTATTTAGCTTTAAGCCTTAAGCTATAAGTTTCAAGCAGCCCGAGTGGGCTGCTTTTTTATGGCAATAAAAAAGCGCGACATCAAATGCCGCGCTCTTTTTACTTGAAGCTTAAACTAACAGCTTTTAGCTTAGATTGCTTTAAAACGAATCGCTGTACCGCCGCTGGTGGCAAGCTTTAACGTTAGCTTATCATCAGCAGTCACTATGCGTTTTTCTACTTTTAAGTCGTAAGGGTTATTTACCCATTCAGCTTTGTCACCGTCGCGGTAGATTTGCGCTTCAAACTTTTTACCTTTATCTAAGAAGTCTAACTTCACTTCTAAAGTGCGGGCTTTTTCGTCTGTAACAGCACCTAGATACCAGTCGTTACCTGAGTATTGATCACGCTTGCGTTCTTTACGTACAAATACAACGAAATCGCCAACTTCACCTTGTAGTGCAATACTTTGTTGCCAATCAGTTGGTACATCCTGAATAAACTGGAATGCATCTGGCTTCGCTAAATAATTACGTGGTAAATCTGCCGCCATTTGAATTGGGCTGTACATTACAACGTATAGCGCTAATTGCTTCGCTAGGGTTGTTTGTGGGCGGTTGGTATCAGCACCTAAACCGTTAAAGCCCATATCAAAAATACCTGGCGTAAAGTCCATTGGGCCTGCAAGCATACGCGTGAAAGCTAGCATTGGAATATGCTCTGGTGGATTCGGCGGTGTACCCCATGCGTTAAACTCTTGACCACGGGCACCTTCACGAGCAATCCAGTTCGGGTATGTACGACGTAGGCCGGTATCTTTCACAGGCTCATGCGTGTTGATACTAATTTTATGTTTTGCAGCAAGTTTTACGTTGTGTAGGTATTCATTAACCATGAACTGACCATCGTGCCACTCTTTGCGTACAATACCATTTTCATCGATACGCTTGATGTTACCACCGTCGGCGACATAACCTGTTTTAACTTGGCTTACATTTGATTTTTCGTATAACGCAAATGCATCTTCCATTTGGTTACGGTAGTTAGTCACGTTACCCGACGTTTCGTGGTGACCGATTAATTGTACGCCTTTTTCTTTGCCGTAACGTGTCAGCTCTTCAATATCAAAGTCGTCATAAGGTTGTGTAAAGCTAAAAACGTCACCGTTATAGAACCAGTCGCCATCCCAGCCAATATTCCAGCCTTCGACTAGCACGCCATCGAAGCCATATTTAGCAGCGAAGTCCATGTAATATTTCGTGTTTGCAGTGGTTGCACCATGAATTTTACCGCTACCCCAAGTATTTTCATTGATGTGCATACCCCACCAAATACCTACGTATTTACCCGGTTTAACCCAAGATACATCACCCAGCTTATTTGGCTCATTTAGGTTTAAGATGATATCTGAGTTGATTAAATCAACGGCTTCATCACCAATTTGAATTGTACGCCAAGGAGTATTAAATGCGCCGTGCTTTTTAACCGCTACACCGTCTGACCAAGGTGTTAAATCGGCTTGGAAGGTACCATCACGACGTTGATTTAACACCATGCCTGCATAATCAACAAGGGCAGCTTCGTGAATACTGATATGCACACCCTCTTTATTTTTTATAGTAAATGGTGTGTGCACAAGTGCTGCTTTATGAAGTGGAGTGGTGTTATAAACATACTCATAACGGTTCCAACCACGAGCTGGTATCCACCATGCAGTTGCATCTGATGAGTCTGTAATAGCAAACTCTGTAAGTTCTTTAGTGATTTCTACATCATCATAGCCAGCTTGTTTTGGTAATTCGTATCGAAAACCTACACCATCATTAAAAGCGCGAAAACGTACCGTAAACGTGCCACCTTGTGGTTGTGGTTTTTTAAAAGTAACAGCGACTTCGTTATGGTTATCAACTACTGTTTGGCGCTCACCCCAAGGTTGCTCCCAGCTGCTTTTTACCGAATCAGTGGTTTGGCTGCTAATTTTGTAACCTTCGCTCATTGCTGGTTGTTGTTTAAAAACAAGGCCTAACGAAGAGTTAGCAATGACTTGTTTACCTGCAAAGCTGATTTCGTAGCTAGGTGTGTGTTGCTCATCTGAGATAGTTACTTTGATCTGCCCATCAGGTGAACTGACGGTTGTGGTTTGTGCTAGGCAAGTACCTGAAAAGGCTGCTAACATTAAGGCAGTTAATCGCATTATTGTTCCTTGGCGGCTTATGGTTATGGATTGTTGTCACGTATTCTCATACATCCTTAAAGCATAAAGTGACTTGCCGGTTAATACGAGAGATCTGCATACGTATTCAACAAAGTGAACGCTGCGATATCAGCCCTGCACCTAAAAAGGTTAAGCAAAATGATAAGAATAACCCTGTTGCTACTATTGTTTAGTCAAAGTTTATTGGCACAGCAAATACAGATAGTTGATAAGCAGAATCAGCCAGTCAAGAATGCCGTGGTTTGGCTCAAAGGTTCAAAACAGCTTGCTGTTGCTGATAGTCACTATACCATGAGCCAAAAAGAACGTGCCTTTGTGCCTCATGTGCTGGCAGTGCCACAAGGGGCAAATGTTGAATTTCCTAACCTTGATTCAATCATGCACCACGTTTATTCATTTTCTAAAACAAAGCAATTTGAGTTAAAGCTTTACCACGATAAACCCGAAAAACCGATTAACTTTGCACAATCGGGGGTTGTTGAGCTTGGCTGTAACATTCATGACTGGATGCTGGGTTACATTGTGGTCGTCGATGGTGGGATTTATGGGCAAACAGATGATCAAGGTATGGTTGAATTAAGCTTACCTGAAAGTAAGTTTACTTTGGCTGTTTGGCATGACCGCTTTAATGATATCAGTACACCAGAAACTATCGAGATAACGAACAATGCAAAGTCGGTGAGCTATCAGTTAAAGCAAAACTTATTACCAAAATTAGAACTAAGCAGTGACGAGTTTGATGATTATGAATAAATGGCAAGCCTTGCTATTGGCGAGTGTTTTTGGGTTGCCTGCAGTGGTATATGCTGAGCATGATGGTCTGGTAACTGTTTCGGCTGTGCGTGGTGACCAACTAGCTAGCTATCAGCGTAAAGGAATTGGCTTATACCGTTATGACCAAGAGCATGATGGTGTTGTGATATCCCAAGCTATGCTGAGTAGTCGTTTTGAGTTAAATAGCGATTGGTCTGCGCACACAGTACTTAACGCTCACCCTGATCCAGAACTAACAGTTGGTTTAACTCAGGCTTATTTGCAATATCAGCCTCTTACAGCTAGTCGTTATAAATGGACAGTGAAAGGAGGTGGCTTTTATCCCAAAATGTCGCTTGAGAACCCGCAAAATGGCTGGATGTCACCTTATAACTACACTAATTCTGCGATTAATACTTGGATTGGCGAAGAAGTGCGGGCCTTTGGTTTAGAGGCAAACATCAAGCGCCCAGGTAGGCAATTTAGAAGTAATCATAGTTTTGAAGGCTTTGCTGCGGTTTTTAAAGGCAACGATCCTGCTGGGACGTTGCTGTCATGGCGTGGCTTTGCTATGCATGACAGGCAGACTACGTTCAATGAACAAATTGATTTTGCTGTTCCACGTTCATTTGAATGGTCGCAGCTAGATAAGCAAGCCGAGCACGTGGAGCCTTTCGAAGAAGTCGATGGGCGCTTTGGCTATTACGTTGGCGCTCATTGGGATTATCAAAAAAAATCACAATTACGTGTCTATTATTATGACAACAATGGCGATCCAGGTGCTTTGAATACCCGTACTGGTCAATATGCGTGGGATACACGTTTTTTAAGCGCGGCATGGTTGTATAAGTTTAATAAGCAAACACGCATTATTGTACAGCTCCTTGATGGTAAAACTGCGATGGGTACAAATCGTGGGGTAGACAATGATTTTTATAGCCATTTTGTTTTATTAAGCCACAAGTTAGACCAGCATCGTCTCACAATTAGGTATGATTATTTCAAGGTTAGCGATCATGATGATTGGCAATTTGATCCTAACCAAAGTCGTGGAGAAGCTTTAACCGCAAGTTGGCGTTATCAACTGTCAACCAAGTGGCAAGTAGGTGCTGAATATTCAGTGCTGAGCAGTGACGCTCAAAACAGACCCGGTATGGGATTTAATGAGCATAACTCGCAGCAGCAATTTCAGCTTTCAGCGAGTTGGCACTTTTAATTTCATACAGTTTTATATTTTTCAGCTAAGATTCAATAAGCATGCTGGTTTCGATTTTTAATTAGGAAAATGTATGAATTTACAAAGCATTCGCGTTAAAAGTTCCCTACCGATTATTTTGTTAGGCATTGCCATTCTTATTCTAATTGCAGGCTACACTTATCTTATCAGTTTGCAAAAACAAGCTGTTGACGCGCAATCAGAACGATTTTTGAATGCGATTTCGGTCGTTGTTAATGCTGATAGAGATATTTACCAAGCAAAGGTTGCCGAGCTTACTCTTGTTACAAGCAGTAACACAGATAAAACTTATCTAAATGAACATCAAGAAAATGCCGAGCAAGTTAAAGAGCGCTTTGGGCAATACTTGTCTTACATGTCACCTTACACCGAGGTAGTCGACCGGTTTAGTCATTTTGATAGCGCATTTGATTCATGGTATTCGGCATCAAAAAACTTTATCAATGACCCACAAAACAGTGAAAAAAAGCAGATTGCTGAACAAACATTTTCAGCACTGAGGGATATTTTAGATAAAGCAGGCGAAGCAGCAGATAAAACATCAAAATCTGAAACTGAGAAGTTAATGGATGGTGTTATCAGCTTTAAAGTTAAACTAATGATAATGATCGCTATCGTTTTACTTGTCGCTGGTTGGTTTAGCTATTATGTACCTCGACAACTCACGAAGCAGATTAACTTTGTGACAGAGCGAATTAATGAGATTGCGTCGGGAGATGGTGATTTAACAGGCCGTATCAATGTAAAAACACAAGACGAGTTTGCAGAACTTGCGACGGCTTTTAACGGGTTTTTAGATAACCTACAACAACTTATCAAAGACATACTTGGACAGGCTAAAGAGCTGCATAATTTAGGTCGTGACCTTGATAATTTTGCTAATCAGAACCATCAAATAAATCAAAAGCTTAGCCAAGCATCTGAATCAATAGTTAGTGCAGTACATGAAATGAGCGTTGCAAGTCGTGAGGTTGCAGGTGTGGCACAAAACTCATCCCATGAAGCTGACAACTCACAGCAACTGGCTAAACAAGGCTTGGCTGCGGTTGATAACTCGAGTCGAAAAATTGTTGCCTTGTCAGATAATATGGAACATGCCAGCCAACGTTCCACTGAACTGCAACAAAGCTCAGACAACATTGCTAAAGTGCTTGAAGTTATTCGCGCTATAGCTGAGCAAACTAACTTACTTGCACTCAATGCTGCAATTGAAGCTGCGCGAGCTGGTGAGCAAGGGCGAGGTTTTGCGGTGGTTGCAGATGAGGTTCGTACCCTAGCAACTCGGACCCAAGAAAGCACTAATGATATTCAAACTATGGTTGAGCAATTTGCAGCCAGTGTTGAGCAATCCTTACAGGCGATTAATAGTGGTAAGCGTTTTGCTGATGAAGCAGTAGAATCGTTTACCCAAACTAACGATATACTTAACTCGATGCAAGAATCATCGGTCAAAGTAAATGATATGGCGATGCAAACAGCACAAGCAACTGAAGAGCAAACTGCTGTGGCAGATGAAATTAGTCAAAACCTGTCTGATCTAAACGATCAAACCCAACATGGAGGCGGGTTAGCGAGTTCAACACAAGAGGTCGCTAACCGTATGAATCAGCTTACTGACGAACTGAATCAGTTAGTTAATAGATTTAAGGTTTAATACAACAAAAAGGGCTCAATGAGCCCTTTTTTCATTTAGTCAAAACGCTTACTTTTTCTCGAAAGCACGTTTCATATAATTAGGTGTGGCTAATGCACCGTGGTGAATACCTGCATTATAGTATTCAGTGCTTTGCGCAAGTTTATTGGCATCATCTTCACGAAAACCAGCGAACGCTTCTGACTTACGAGCAAGCGTTACAGACCATAAACCACTTGGATAAATTGGTTGTGGGAAAGGCAGCGTTTGTAAGTCAACAAAGCCCACTTCAGTCATTGCATCACGCATTTCAACTAAAAGTGGCATGTGCATAAGTGGCGATTCACTTTGCTGAATTAAGATGCCACCCGGGCGAAGTGCAGTTAAACAGCTGGTATAGAAAGCGTGGTTAAATAAACCTTCGCCTGGGCCAACTGGATCTGTACCATCAACAATTACTACATCGATTGATTCTGGCGCTGCTTCGCGCATGTACTTGATGCCGTCATCAAACATCACTGTAGCACGCGGATCTTGATTTGATTCACACAGCTCAGGGAAGTATTTAAGTGACATTTGTGTCACGACTTCGTCGATATCAATTTGCGTTACGTTTTCAACACTTGGGTGTTTTAATACTTCGCGTAAAGTACCGCAGTCACCACCACCAATGATCACAACATTTTTTGGATTTGGGTGTGCAAGCAATGCCGGATGGCTGATCATCTCGTGGTAAAAAAAGTTTTCACGGCTACTTACCATAGTACAACCGTCAATAATCATCAGATTACCGAAGTCAGTTGTTTCGTACATTTCTACTTTTTGAAATGGCGATTGCTGTTCATCAAGCTTCTTAGTAATGCGTAATGAAAAGGCACTACCATCACGGTCACTAATTTCAGTGAACCAGTTATTTTGATCTAAATTAGCCATCTTGCTTATACACTTTTGGTTAATGGTAAAAAAGGGGTGCAATTCTGCCAGTGCTTGGCTAATTGCTCAATCAAATTTTAATCAGTATAGCGAATATTTTTTATCACTTTGGCATACAGCGCAATTTTTGTTAGCGTGGTCAGCCCTAGCGTATTAAAATGTGCGTTTATATTTAATGAATTTACAGAAGACATTGCCATGACTTGGGGTTTAGATAAAGCACGCGAAACATACAATGTTGCTCACTGGAGTGACGGTTACTTTGACATTAACGCACAAGGTGAGCTGGTGGCTTACCCAGATGGCGATCAAACTAAAGCCGCGGTGTCTTTATCTGAACTGACTGAGCAATTTAAAAAGCAAGGTCTTACCCTACCTGTTTTAGTGCGTTTTACCGATATCTTACAAAATCGCGTTGAAACGCTGACTAGCGCATTTACCAAAGCACGAAATGCCCGTGAATACCAAGGTAGTTATACCTGTGTTTATCCAATTAAAGTTAATCAACAGCGTTCTGTGGTCAGTAAACTACTTGCTCACCCAAGTGGTTTAGTGGGCCTTGAAGCCGGCTCAAAACCTGAGCTGATGGCTATTTTAGGTGTAGCACAAGAGCCAATTACCATCGTTTGTAATGGTTATAAAGACAGTGAGTTTTTACGCTTAGCCTGTATTGGCCAAGGTATGGGTCATAAGGTTCATATTGTTGTAGAAAAACTTTCTGAGCTAACTACTCTATTGGCAGAAATTGATGATCTAGGCATCGAGCCATCAATTGGGATTCGTATTCGCTTAAACTCGGTTGGTAAGGGGAAATGGCAGAATACCGGTGGCGAAAAAGGTAAGTTTGGTTTAACAGCAGGGCAAGTGCTATCTGCGGTTGAGCTGCTTAAATCGCGCAATAAACTTCATTTAATGCAACTAGTGCATTTCCACATCGGCTCGCAAATTGCCAATATCCGCGATATTCATCGCGCACTGCGTGAATGTGCTCGTCACTTTGCAGAGTTAACACAGTTAGGCGTACCACTTAATACCGTGGATGTCGGTGGCGGTTTAGGTGTTGATTACGAAGGCTCTGGGTCACGTAGTTCGTGTTCAATGAACTACAGTGTTGAAGAATATGCGCGTAATGTAGTTAATGCGTTTGCTGAAGTGTGTCAGCAACATGACCTTAAACACCCTGCCATTATTACCGAGTCAGGCCGTGCGTTAACAGCGCACCACGCGGTATTAATTACAGATGTTATTGATGTTGAGCGTGCGCCAAACCATGCAAATCCAACGGCGCCAGAGGCAGGCA
This sequence comes from Pseudoalteromonas sp. S2721, assembly GCF_005887425.1. Lineage (NCBI taxonomy): Bacteria > Pseudomonadati > Pseudomonadota > Gammaproteobacteria > Alteromonadales > Pseudoalteromonadaceae > Pseudoalteromonas > Pseudoalteromonas sp. S2721. The sequence goes on along the minus strand of NZ_PNCZ01000028.1, from coordinate 46,769 downwards.
GTGTATTGGTACTAGATGAAATGTGGCAGTGTTTACAGCGTTTAACACCGCGTATGGCGTTGGAAATTTATCATGATGCAATGCATCTATTCAGTGAAGCCCATGACCAATATGTGCATGGCCTACTCACTATGCTTGAGTGGGCGAAGCTCGAGCAGTTGTATTTCACAATTTTACATCGTGTTCGTGCATCACTTAGTGAGAATGCCCGTTCACATCGAGAAGTGTTAGACGATTTAAACGAGAAACTTGCCGATAAGCTCTTCGTTAACTTCTCATTATTTCAGTCACTCCCCGATGTCTGGGGGATTGGGCAGTTATTCCCTGTCATGCCAGTTGAAAACTTGCATCAGCCATTAACACAGCGCGCCATTATTCAAGACATTACCTGTGACTCAGATGGGCAAATTCGTGATTATGTCGAAGGCACAGGCATAGAGAGCAGCTTACCTATTCCTGAGTACAAGCAAGGTCAGCAATACCATATTGCAATGTTTTTAGTGGGTGCGTATCAAGAGATTTTAGGTGATTTACATAACCTGTTCGGCGATACAGATTCAGTGCATGTTGAGCTTACAGAAGCAGGCTATCAACTGACTAATGCCATTAAAGGTGACAGTGTTAAGGACGTATTAAAGTTTGTTGATTATGATAGCGAGATTCTTGCTGAAAACTTTGCAAAACGGGTCAACTCACTGGCAATTGATGAGCAATCTAAGGCACAATATTTATCAGAACTAAATGCAGGCCTTGCTGGCTATACGTATTTTGAAGATTAAGCGTTAAAGGAATAAGTAGTAATGTCGATGATCCGTTGTGTGTTCAGTTTTTTATTTTACACCCTCAATACCCTTTTTTGGTTTGTGCCTATTTTTATTTGTGGCCTCATAAAGCTTATTCCAATCAAGCCATTGCAAAAATTAATGAGTTGGATTGCTAAGCAATGCGCCACTATGTGGGTGAGTTGCAACAGCATCAACCAAAACATATTTGCTTCATATAATCTGAACGTGACAGGTCTTGAGCAGTTAAAAGCGAAAGACTGGTACTTGGTGATCGCGAATCATCAAAGCTGGGTCGATATCGTTGTTATGCAACGTCTGTTTAATCGCCGTATTCCGTTTTTAAACTTTTTCTTGAAAAAAGAGCTGATATACGTTCCTTTCTTGGGTCTTGCATGGTGGGCGTTGGATTTCCCATTCATGACTCGTACGAGTAAAGCCCAGTTAAAGAAAAACCCTAAATTGCGTGGCAAAGACTTAGAAACCACGCGCAAAGCCTGTGAAAAGTTTAAAGAAATGCCAGTGAGTATTGTTAACTTTGTTGAAGGTACGCGTTTTACTGAGCAAAAGCATTCTCGCCAAAATAGTCCTTTTGAGCACCTATTAAAGCCGAAAGCGGGCGGGGTTGCGTTTGTTATGCAAGCAATGGGTGAACAAATTTCCAAAGTAGTGAATGTAACCATTCATTACCCTGGTGGTATTCCTAGCTTTGTGGACTTTGCTAGTGGTCGAGTAAAGCAAGTCGATGTGCGAGTAGAAGTGATGGAAGTGAGTCCAAATTTGATTGGGGATTATACGGGCGATGCAGAGTTTAGAGTTAACTTTCAAGCTGAGCTAAATCGAATTTGGGAAGAAAAAAATCAACAGTTAGCCGAATTAGAAGCTAAAACGCAGTAGTATTGCTAACGCAGTCGAGAGCACACATATGTTAAAGAAATTTTTACCAAATTGGTTAACAGGCGTTCTAGTTAGTATTGTCTTGTTTGCTAATGTGATTATTTGGGGCACGCTGGTGCTGCTGCTTGGTGTGCTTAAGTTACTACTGCCATTTAAGGTGGTTAGCGATATTCTTCATTTAGCTTATCGCGGTTGGTGTAAAGGTAACCGCTTTGCCTTGTGGTTAGGTTGCCCAGTAATTGAAATTGATATTAAAGGTAAAGTTACTACAGATGGTTGGTACTTACTTATCTCTAATCATATGAGCTGGCTAGACATTGTTGTTCTGAGTGCAATCGATGTTTTACCCGCGCCAAAGTTTTTCTTAAAAGATGAGCTGAAGTATGTGCCATTCATTGGCACTGGCGCATGGGCTATGGGTATGCCTTTTATGAAGCGGGTGAGCAAAGCGCAACTGGCAAAAAATCCTAAGCTGAAAGGGCTTGATGTTGAGCGCACCAAACGTAGCTGTCGTGATTTTCGTAATCACCCAACAACAATCATTAACTTTGTTGAAGGCACGCGCTTTACAAGTCAAAAGCACAGTAAGCAAAATAGTCCGTTTACTTACCTTTTAAAGCCCAAAGCAGGCGGTATAGCATTTGCTCTTGAGGTGTTAGGTGAGCAATTTGATGCATTATTAAATACCTCGATTATTTATCAGGGGGAGGGCGACCATATTTGCCGTAACCTTATGCGTGGCCGTTTAAACGTGATTAAAGTTGAAGTGCAAGTGCAAGCAATTAGCGCAGAGATGATTGGTGATTATCAGCATGACCGTGCATTTAGAACGGCTTTCCAACAACATATTAATGAGTTGTGGTTACAAAAAGATGCTCAGCTACTAACTTATCACCAAGCTCAGCAAGCTGAGTACCTTGCTACCATCAATAAGGAGATTGAAGCGCCATGAAGCAAACTCACCTACAAGAGTTGGTGATGCCTTGGTTTGAATCAATGCCAGACGCGGCGCTAATAAGTGCATTAACCGCTACAGCTATCGGTGTTGGCTCATTACTAATAATTTACATGTTTACCCGTCGCTTATTACTGCCGGGTATTCAAAAGGTTGTTACACGCCTGTCTCCTGAGCGTATTGGTGCGCTCACACCTATGCTCAATAAGTTAAACCGTCGTTTTGCAGGGATATTGTGCTGTGTACTTTATTTAGCGACCTTCGATTATGTTTATCCAGTTCATGATGTCGCTGCATTAGTACTTAAAACGGTGGGTCAAATTGCACTGATCATTTACGGTGGCTTCATTTTAAGTAGTGTGGTGAGCATTGCTGGTGGTATTTATAACCAGCTTGATTTTGCGCGCGATATTCCGATTCAGGGCTTGATCCAAGTTGTAAAACTTATCACCTTTATGGTTTGCGCCATTCTCATTGTGAGCATTTTGCTAGAGAAGTCGCCAACTTATATTTTGTCTGGCTTTGGTGCGATAGCGGCGGTGACCTTACTCGTATTTAAAGATACCATTTTGGGTTTTGTCGCCAGTATTCAAATTGCGGCAAATCGACTAGTAACTTACGGTGATTGGATCCAAGTGGATAGCTATGGCGCAGACGGTGAAGTTATCGACCTTGGTTTAAATACAGTAAAAGTGCGTAACTGGGATAACACGATTACAACCATTCCAACTTACATGTTAGTTGCAGGGTCATTTAAAAACTGGCGTGGTATGCAAGAGTCAGGTGGTCGTCGTATCAAGCGTTCTTTAAACATTGATATGAATAGTATTCGTTTGGTGGATGATGCTTTTCGAGAGCAAATTGATGATGCAATTCCTTTGCATGACTACATACGAGTAGCAAATTTACCTAACCCAGTAACAAATCTTGGCTTATTTAGACGTTATGCTGAAGGTTACTTAAAGCAACATGAAAAAATTAATCGTGATTTAACTTTAATGGTGCGAGAGCTGCAACCAATAAATCATGGTTTACCTATTGAGTTTTATTGCTTTAGTGAGGATAAGCGCTGGATTTCATACGAGCACTTGCAAGCAGAGATCATGGATCATCTACTTGCTGTACTGCCTATTTTTGGGCTTAGACCTTATCAAAGTGTTACGGGTCAGTTGAGCACAAGCGAAGCCCAAACTGGCTTAAAGCCTAGTATCAAGGTAGCTAATCCTCCACGTGAGAAAGCTTAAAGCTGACCAATCAATAAGCTAATCGTAATAAAGCCTAACAAAAGCCACCAAATAGGTGGCTTTGCCATTCTTAGCCATGTAAATGCTGCAATGACTAAAGCTACTTGCCATAGATTTTGCACTGCCGATTGCCAAATCGGTGAATAAAGAGCAGCGGCTAAAAACCCCACTACAGCGGCATTTAGAGCTGCGATACTGCCTGCAAAGCGTGGCTTATCTGCTAACTGTAACCAGCTTTTCATAAAGGCTAACATCAACAAAAAACCCGGTAAGAAAATCAGGATGGTCGCGACAATAGCACCTACAAGTGGAATGCTTGGTGTAACTTGTGCTCCCAAATAAGTAGCGATAGTAAACATCGGTCCAGGTATGGCTTGGGCACTGGCATAAGCCGATAAAAACTGCTCAGTTTCAAGGCTCGGTACACCAGCTTGTAAAATAGGTAACACAACGTGACCGCCACCAAAGACCATAGCGCCAGTTTGATAAAATGGGGCAAACAAAGAAAGCCATTCACCGAAAGGTAAAAAACTAATTAATAACAAGATGGCAAATAAGCCAAGTGGTAACCAAGCAATTTTCACTGATTTTTGCTCTTGGCTTTCAGGGAGTTTAAGTTGTGGATAGCACCAACCTATAGCCGCTGCTGCAATAAGTACTAAAATTTGGCTCGATAATTGTGAGAAAATAATCAATACAACAGTACTTAGCACTGCTATAAGTTTATGTAAGTGGTTTTTGCAAAAGCTCATTGCCATGCTATAGGTTGCATCGGCAACAATCACTACTGCAAAGAGTTTTAGCCCAGCAATTACTGCAAAGTATATATCACCAAATTGATGAGCGCTTAGAGCCAGAAAAAACATGATTAAAAATGAGGGTAGGGTAAACCCAATAAAAGCGCACAGGCCACCCAATACGCCTCCTTTTTCAACCCCCATCGCAAAGCTAACTTGACTCGAACCTGGGCCCGGTAATGCTTGGCTAAGGCTAATCAGTTGGGCATAGCGTTCAGCAGAAAGCCATTTTAAATTATCAACAAAGTGGCGTTTGAAGTAACCAAGGTGTGCTGCAGGGCCACCAAAGCTCATACAGCCTAATAAAAAGAATTGCTTAAATATGATGAATAACATTGATTTGCCAACAGTAATTTTTTTTCAATTATGACAAAATTGTATGACATTTTTGTGGTTTTTATGACACAAGGCCGTCTACAATATACAGAACCAGTGAACGTAGTCATGAGTATCACTATGAAACACTACATTGCAAGTTTGTTGTTATTTTTTTTCAGTGGCTTAGTATCTGCGAACTCTTATGAGAAAGTGTTGGTGGCTGTTGATCATGCGCCCCCTTATGGCATGATTTCTGATGATGGTAAAGTGAGTGGCGCAATTGTTGATATTATGCGTGAAATGCAACCTAGCTTACCAATTAAGTTTGAGTATGTTGCTTGCCCATTTTCTCGTTGTTTAAAGATGCTTGAACAAAATGAGCTGGATGTGATGGGCGGCCTTATTCGCACAGAAGCGCGCGAACAAAAAATGCAGTTTCTTACCCCGCCGTATATGATGCTGTCGTCTTCTTTCGTGTTTTATGCAAAAGCTGATAGCGAGCTTAAAATAAACAATTATCAAGACCTAGTCGGTAAGCGCATTGCGGTAATGCGAGGTGCTGCGCATTTTCCCCGCTTCGACACTGATAAAACCCTCACTAAAATCGAGGCTTTAAGCGAACATAATGCTTTTGAGATGTTATTAAAAAATCGTGTTGATTTAGTGATTGCTGTTGAAGAGACTGCAGATCATGCCTCCGTTTTTTTGCAGCGACCTTCACAAGAAATTGTAAAAATGCCTTATCGCTATAAAGATGTTATTTATGGTCACATTGCCCTAAGTAAACAGTTTGCAAGCTTGAGTTTAGCCGAAAAAATTCAAGAGCGCCTTAATACCTTAGTCCTCAATGGCCGTTTAACAGAATTGGTCAAAAGTTATAACTTACCTCCGGTTACTGCTGTAGCAATCGATAAGTAACCCATTCTTCATAGTTTGTTCATAGACGTTCATTCATAATTGTTAACAATTCAATTTGAATAATTGCCATGGAGAGACACATGACTTTTACAAAATCAGTTTTAACAGTGGGCGTATTAGCCGTTTTATTGACAGGTTGTGAGACAACGAATACAGGTAAAGGCGCTGCGATTGGTGCTGCTACAGGTGCCGTTCTAGGTAAAGCAACTGGCGACCACGATGATAAACGTATCTTCATTGGTGCGGCTATTGGTGCATTAGCAGGTGCAGCCGTTGGCGATTATATGGATAAGCAAGAAGAAGCATTTCGCGATGAGCTAGCAGGCTCAGGTGTTGAAGTGGTTCGTGAAGGCGACAATATTCGTCTAGTCATGCCATCAAATATTACTTTTGCAACTGACCAATCTTATATTTCGTCGGGCTTTCATAGCACCTTAGATGCGATTGCTAAGGTGATGAATAAATACGAAAAAACCTACTTAAGCGTAGAAGGTCATACCGACAGCACAGGTAAAGATAGCTACAATATGACGTTATCTCAACAACGTGCGCAAAGCGTAAAAGATTACTTAGTGAATCATCAGATTATGTCTGCGCGTATCAGCACACGAGGCTATGGTGAAACACGCCCTGTGGCAAGCAATGACTCAGTAAATGGCCGAGCTTTAAACCGCCGCGTAGAAATTCAGATCGTACCGAATACACAAGGTTAGATTTTATATCTAGATTTGTGGTCAGGTTTGATATGCCCTTTCAAACCTGACATTTCCCTTCTTAATCTCGATTAAACTGTAATTCGCACAATTGTTTATACAATGGGTTAGTCTCAAACAATTGCTGATGCGTACCCATTGCAATAATTTCTCCTTTATCCATCACGACAATCACATCGGCGTGTTTAACCGTTGCCAAACGATGGGCAATGATCAGTGTTGTTCTGTCTTTCATTAGATGCTCAAGGGCAGCTTGTACATGAAACTCACTTTGTGCGTCGAGTGCACTGGTTGCTTCATCAAGCAATAAAATTGCAGGGTCTTTTAATATTGCGCGGGCCAGAACTATGCGTTGTTTTTGCCCACCTGAAAGCCTAACACCTTGCTCCCCTAAAAAGCTGTGGTAACCATCTGGCAGTTGACTAATAAACTCATCGGCATGGGCATATTTGGCCGCCGCATATACTTGCTCGTCGCTGGCGCTTGGGTTGCCATAACGTATGTTATGCATTACGTCTGAGCTAAATAAAATTGGGTTTTGTGCCACCATCCCCATTTGCTGGCGTAAGCAATCAAGAGAGAGTGCTTTTATGTTTATTCCTGCCAGCGAAATACTCCCTGAGCTTGGGTCGTAAAAGCGCTGCAGTAACTCAAACAACGTTGTTTTACCAGCCCCCGATGGGCCAACGATAGCAAGAGTTTGACCTTGTTTTACTTGTAAATTCAGCGTATTTAAAGCGGCTTTATCTGGCCTTGAAGGGTAATGAAAAGATACCTCATTAAACTCGATAGCAGGGTGATTAAGTTTGTTTGCTTCAAGTTGTGCATCATGATTTGTATCTGGACTTTTGATCATGCTTTCAACGGCAAGTAGCTCTAACAGCCGTGCTGCTGCACCTGCGGCTCTTTGCAGCTCACCATACACTTCGGCAACGGTTGCTACAGACATCGCCACCATAATCGCATAGAACACGAAAGCACCTAGCTCACCACCTGTCATAGTGCCAGCTAATACGTCACTGCCACCAACCCAAAGCATCACGCTAATAGCACTAAAGGTCAGAAATATCACCGCTGCAATCAAAAACGAGCGCTGTTTGATTCGGCTCTTCGCTACTTGAAACGCCTTGTTGGTCTCTTCGCTAAATGCTGCTTTTTCACGTTCTTCATGGCTATAACTTTGCACTACTTTAATATTTTGAATGATCTCACCAGCATAGGTGCTGATATCGGCAATGGCATCTTGGCTTGAGCTTGCCAGTTTTCTTACTTTTCGGCCAAAAATCATCATCGGCACTAATACTACTGGTACGCAGGCAACAACGACAAGAGTCAGCTTTAGGTTGGTAATAAGTAGCATAGCCAAGCCACCAATCAGCATTAAACTACTACGTAGTGCCATTGAAAAAGAGGAACCAATGATAGATTGCAATAAGGTGGTGTCGGTGGTCAGGCGCGACATCAGCTCGCCACTACGGTTTTCTTCAAAGTAGCTCGGGTGTAATGTAACGATGCGATCAAACACGGCTTTACGGATATCGTTACTGACTCGCTCACCAATCCACGACATTAAATAAAAGCGACAAAAAGTACCTACAGCTAATAAGCTTATTAAACCAATCAACACCATTACTGCTTGTTGAAGCTGAGCTTGTGAGCCTGCAATAAAGCCATGGTCGATAACAAATTTAACGCCTTGTCCGAGTGATAAGTTAACACCGGCCGTAAGCAGCAAGGCGCCAAGGGCTGCAAACACCACCCATTTATAGGGTTTAATAAAAGCTAAAATCGGTAACAGGCTACTAAATGCGGCCTTTTCTTTATTGGTAGACATGCTAGATTCTTGTTGATGAATAGGGTATAGATATGGTTATCAATGCTCTAAAAATCAACAGTTATTAAGGGATTAGTATGGAATCTACAACGATCAGTGGTCAATTCACCGTAAAGTTAAACCCAATTGGCGGCTATGCCACAGGGCAAGATGGCGTAAATTTGGGACGCATGTCGATTGATAAACAGTTTTCAGGTCCATTAGAAGCAACAAGCCAAGGCGAAATGCTCAGTGCCATGACTGCAACTCAGGGCAGTGCAGGTTATGTAGCGATAGAGCAAGTTGTTGGTAGCTTAGAAGGTAAGCAAGGCAGTTTTGTGCTGCAACATTTTGGCACCATGGATAAAGGGGCTGACCGATTGATTTTAGAAGTGGTACCAGACTCAGGCGCAGGTGAACTTGAAGGTATTTCTGGTAAAATGGCAATTCGAATTGAATCGGGTATTCATCATTATGACTTTGAATACCAACTGACGGACTAACATGCAAAAAGTTGTAGAGTTTAAAAAGAAACGCTTTTTTGGCGGCATCGATATTGATGCATTAAATCAACGAGTGTTCGAATTAGGTCAAGCTGGTTGGCAAGTGAAAACCATCACTACAGCAACAGGGGTTTATGGTCAGATAACATCCGTTTTATTGCTAATCGAGAATAACGAATAATGACACTAACTGAGTGGTTGAGTTTAGTTTTAATTTGCGTGATGGGAGCGATGTCGCCGGGGCCGAGTTTAGCTGTGGTTTTAAAGCACAGTTTACATGGCGGTATGAAGAATGGCATGTTAGCGGCGTTAAGCCATGGTATTGGGGTTGGCTTTTATGCGTGTGCCTCGTTACTTGGTTTAGGTGCGCTGATGACTCAGTTGCCAACGCTTTATCAAGTGCTGGTCTATGGCGGTGCAGCCTATCTCGCATATTTGGGTATTCGTATTTTGTTAGCTAAACCTAGCTCGCAAACATTGAATGTTGAGCAGACTAAGCCGAGTCCTCGTAGCGCATTGCAAGATGGCTTTGCTATTGCCTTTTTAAACCCAAAACTTGCGGTGTTCTTTTTAGCACTGTTTTCGCAATTTATTGATCCTGAAAAGCTGACTTTGCAAGTTGGTTTAATCATGTGTTTAACGGTATTTGTGCTTGATACGGGCTGGTATCTAGTTGTTGCACTGTTAACCGACATATCAAAAAAGCGTTTTGGTTTCACCAAGACAAATCCATGGCTCGAAAAATTGCTAGGGATAATCTTTATTGCTCTAGCTGTTCGCGTCGTTATTACTTTATAAATCCCTCTATATTGCGATTACATCACTAATAGAAAAAGGGTTGTGATCGCTGCTCTCCCCAGCAAGCTCCTATTGCATACGTATTCATCACACAATATTTACCTTTTGGTTACACTTTATTGGTTGTTTTTTGACAACAACAATAACCACAAATACAACACCTCCAACGACAACAGGGTGGAAATCCAATGGGGAAATTCAAGCTAAGTGCGCTTATGCTGGCTTTAGTGGCAGCAAATAGTGCAATAGCGGCGACGGAACAAGAACGCACATCAGCAAAGGAAATCGATCCTGAGCTAGAAGTAATCGAAGTGCGCGGCTTTAGTCGCAGCTTAATTCAATCATTAAATCAAAAACGCTTTAGCGACACTGTCTCTGAGCAACTATCAGCTGATGACTTAGGGGCATTACCTGATGTGTCTATGGCTGATGCATTAACACGTCTACCGGGGATCTCGGCGGTACGTACCGGAGGCCAAGCTGCCGAAATCAACATTCGCGGTTTATCTGGTGGCTTTGTTTTTTCGACATTAAATGGTCGTGAGCAAGTATCTACTAGTGGTAGTCGCAGTATTGAGTTTGATCAATACCCGTCTGAGTTAATCAGTTCAGCGGCGGTCTACAAGTCGCCAAAGGCATCCCTCATTGAAGGGGGCGTAGCAGGTACGGTAGAGCTACAAACAGCCAGCCCATTGGATAATGACCAGCAACACAAATTTACTGCGAATGTGCGTGGTATGTATAACGACCGTGCTTCAGAGGTCTTTGATGCAACCGAGTACGGCGACCGTATTAGCTTTTCTTACCAAGGTAAGTTTCTTGACGATACGCTAGGTGTCGCAGTGGGTTACGCGCGCTTATTCCAACCAAGTGTGGCGACTCAGTTTATCGGTTTAGCATATAACGGAAACAAAGATGTTGATGGACTGGCAAATGATACCGATGGCCCTGCAGATAATCCTGCCAATGAATACATCAGCGAGGGATTTGAGCTTCAGCACTTAGGTGGTGAAGAAACCCGTAATGGTTATTTAACCTCAATTGAATGGGTGCCAGCCGATAACTTTAAATTAAAGGGTGATGCGTTTTTATCGCGTTTTGATAGCGAGTCATTTGCCCGTGGTTTCCGAGTTAAGTTTGGTGGTCCGTCTGCGGTGTATGCTAACCCAGTGCTTGACGGTAATGCGGTGATTGGTGGTGCGATTAACCGCACATCAAATAGCTTTACCCGTGTTGAAATTGTTAATGATGATAACCAAGATTTCGATGAAGTAGACAGCTACGGCATTAATGCGGATTGGCAAGTTACTGAGCGTTTAAACGTTAATGCTGACGTGTCGCTATCACGTGCTAAGAGTAATTTCCGTAATGGTTTACTTTGGGCATTGGTTGCGGAAGATGCCACCGTTGAGAACCCAGTGTTCGATACTAATGTATCACTTAACTATCAATTGAACGGCTTAAACTTGCCTGATGTAGGTTTTAACCAAGCCGACGCATTTAGCGATATTGACCGAGTTATGGTAAGTAAATACGGTATTTACCCGTATGAAAATGAAGATGAAGTAAAAGCATTTCGACTCGATTTTAAGTATGAGTTAGAGAGTAACTGGTTTAGCTCCATTGAATTTGGCGCTCGTTATTCTGACCGTGAATACAGCAATAATCGCTCTGTATTTGAATACGGTAACGATGGTGCATTTTCTTCGACTCAACCACCGCTTCGCCTTACCGATGACATGACCACCGTAGTTGATTGGCAAGGTGAGTTTAGTTATTTCCCATCATATCTAGCGATAGATTTAGATAAAGCACTTAACGCATGGTTCCCAAATGGTATTCCGCAACCAGTACAAACCTGGGGTAATGCCGATGGTGTTGTTGATTTAGATGGTGATGGTGAGCCAGATGCACAAGACTATACCACTAACTACTCATGGACCATGTTGCAAAGTGGTTCAGTGTATGAAGAAGTGGTGTCCGCTTACCTTATGCTTAACATTGATACTGAAATTGGCAAGCTGCCAATCACAGGTAATATTGGTATTCGCCGAGTAGATACCGATCAGTCCGCGACGGTGCTTGAAAACGTCGGTGGTGATCCGCAGCTCGGAGCGCAGTATATTGTTGATGACAATGGCATTGTTAACGACCTTTATGCACCAAGCGTGTTAGGCATTAAATACACTGATTACCTGCCTTCATTAAACCTAAACTTTAAAGTGAGTGACGCGACACAAATTCGTTTTGCTGCGGCAAAAGTGATGGCGCGTGCTCCGATTAACCGTTTAGCAGGCGATGCCAGTGCATCGGTTAACAATGACGGCGAAATTAACGGTTCAAGTACTAATAACCCATTCTTAAAACCTTTTTATGCGGATCAGTACGATATCTCGTACGAGCAATACTTTGAAGACACCGATGGTGCGCTGGTTGTTGCTGCGTTTTATAAGAATATCGACTCATTCATAGACACGGTAGCCATAGAGAACTTTGACTTTAAGGGTAATGGTTTTAACGTACCAGAATACATTGTTGACCCTGTCAGCGGTGAGCAAATCGAAACTACTAATGGTGTGTACACCACTGCGGTTAATAATGCCAAAGGGGGTTATATTCGTGGTATTGAGCTTGCCTATACGCAAGTTTTCTCTTTCTTACCCTCGCCGTTTGAAGGCCTAGGCATTAATGCCAGTTACTCATATACCGAGAGCGAAGTGCAGTCTATCACCGACTTAGGTGGTGATTCTGTGTCGCAAGATTTGCCTGGCCTGTCAAACAATGTCTTTAACGGCACACTTTTTTACAGCTATGAAAACTTTGAAACACGTTTGAATGTGCGTTATCGCGATGATTTCGTTTCAGAGCAAGTTGCTGTCAATGAGCAAGTGGTGAACTTTGATGCGGAAACGGTTATCGATTTCCAAACGTCGTATCAGTTCACAGATTCATTCGGCATGTTATTACAAGTGAATAACTTAACCGATGAACCAACACAAAGCTACTTTGGAACAACCAGTAAAACAGGCACCACGCAATTCTTTGGTCGTCAGTTTTATCTGGGTTTTACCTATAACCATTGATCAGTAAGCTGGAGATAATAATATGAAAATAATAGCTAATTTTAGCCGCTTACTGATTGCATATAGCATGGTATTGCTAACTGCATGTGGTGGTGGCGCTAGTAACGATATAGATTCTGGGCAAGTTTTATTAACTTGTAGCGTACCGCAAATCCCTAATGAATCGGGGACTGAGTGTGTAGATCCACCACCAATTAGTTGTAAAGGCAATTCCGTACCAGATGAAAATAATGAGAGCTGCGTAGTAGGCGCTGATCCCACTTTGCCTGATCCTGTGGTTTTCCCTGCAGACGACGAAGCCATCTTATTCTATAACCGCACAGATAAAATCTATGAAGGATACCGTTTACACTCATGGAATAACGATGACTGTGATGCGTACGCAGCGCCGTTTGATGCCACTGATTGGGCAAATGGTCATGAATACGATGGTGTTGACCCTAACTACGGCGCGTATTGGATTGTAAAACTAAAAGAGGGTTACAACGAGTGTGCTAACTTCATTGTGCATATTGGAACCGAAGGGTCCGGCAAAGCGTTTGGTGATGTTGACTTAAAAATGCCATTGATGCAGGACGATGAAAAGTTCCAACGTATGAACTTTACTTTTCATGGTGAACCGTCTGTTTTTGAATTCCCAATTTTGAGTTTAGGAGTGAGTCTTTCAGGTGCCTCAGCACATTGGCTTGACCTCTCAACCTTTGTCTATAATCCAAGTAATGAACTGACTAGTATCATTAAATTACACTCATCAAACAATGCAGATTTAGCAATAGATGAAGACACCGAAGAGCTAAATGGTCAAGTGGTTGAGCTTACATCGACATCTTTAAGTGATGAGCAAATCGCTAAAGTACCACACCTTGCCGGATGGAATGCGTACCAAGGTAACTGGGATGCCGCCACTGCAAAAGAGCTTATTAAACAACAACTGGTTGTGGCAGGCTATGACGCTGATGGCAAGCTAACAGAAGCCACTTATGTGCAAACCGCTAAAGCCCTTGATGACTTATATACCAGTGGCGAAAGTGACGCTAATGAAGCACAACTTGGTGTGCATTACGCAAATAATGGCATTGATGTGTCGGTATGGGCACCGACTGCAAGCAATATGAAATTAGCGCTGTATGATGCTGATAAAACAGAGCTTGAACAATTTGCTATGACCTTGGATAGCACAACGGGTATTTGGTCTAGCAATATCGATATTAGTCACGATCGCCATTACTACCGCTTTATGTTTGATGTTTATCACCCAGCGACCAAGCAAATTGAAAGCTTATGGAGCACAGATCCTTACTCATTAAACGTTTCAACCAATGGTCTATATAGCCAACTGATCAACCTTGATGATGAAGATACTAAACCAACCGGCTGGGATGAGCGTATGGTGCCAACGGTTGATTACCCTGAGCAAGCGGTCATTTACGAAGGTCATGTGCGTGATTTTAGTGTACGGGATGAAACCGTCAGTGAAGCAAACCGTGGTAAGTATCTAGCGTTTACTGAGCTTGATAGCGCACCAATGCAACATCTTAAAAAGCTAGCAGATAATGGTTTAACCCATTTCCATTTACTGCCACTGACAGATATTGGCACCATAGATGAAGATGCCAGTCAGCGTGTTGATATCACTGCAACCTTAGGTGATTTATGTAGCCGCATTGACGATGATGCCGATGCATGTAAAACCGAAGATAAGAGTTCATTGATAGTTGATTTAATGGCGTCATACCTACCTGGCTCTGATGATGCTCAAGCACTTGCTAATGCAATGCGTGGTGTTGATAGCTTTAACTGGGGTTATGATCCGCATCATTTTATTGCGCCTGAAGGCTCTTACGCTTCATCGCCTGAAGGTATTGCACGAGTCAAAGAAACGCGTGCGATGATCCAGTCTTTACAGGAAATTGGTTTGCGTGTTGTGCTTGATGTTGTTTATAACCACACTACCTCATCAGGTGTTTGGGATAAATCTGTGTTTGATAAACTAGTACCAGGTTACTACCACAGATATAACGAAACAACAGGCATAATGGAACGCTCAACATGTTGTGAGAATACTGCAACAGAACATGTCATGATGGATAAGTTTGTTACTGACTCTATGGTGATTTTAGCCCGTGACTTTGGTTACGATAGCTTCCGCTTTGATGTGATGGGGCATATGCCAAAAGCCTCAATTATGGCAGCGCTTAATGCAGTGCAAGCAGTTGACCCAGATACTTACTTTTACGGTGAAGGATGGAACTTTGATGAAGTCGCTGATAACCGTTTATTTGTGCAAGCTAAACAAATGGATATGGCTGGAACTGAAGTAGGTACCTTTAATGACCGTATCCGTGAAGCAATTCGTGGTGGTGCATTCTTTAGCAATAATGCCACAGATGGCAATTTATCTGAGCAAGATACGTTGCGTTTATCGCTGGCAGGTAACTTACAAAACTACATTCTTAAAGACTTTAAAGGTAATTCAGCAAAAGGTAGCAGCTTTAGTTGGGGTGGTCAGCCAGCAGCTTATGCACTCGACCCAGCTGATAGCATTAACTATGTCTCTAAGCATGATAACGAAACACTATGGGATCAGCTGCAATATAAGCATGGTACTAACTTAAGTATTGAAGAGCGTGTGCGTGTTCACAATATGGCTTTAGCTATGCCGCTGATGAGCCAAGGTATTCCATTTATGCAAATGGGTGCTGATATGCTGCGTTCTAAATCAATGGATCGTAACAGCTATGATTCTGGTGATTGGTTCAACTTTGTTGATTTCAGTATGGATACCAATAACTGGAATGTAGGCCTACCTCCTGCGCAAGATAACCAAGCGAAGTGGGGCGAAATTGCACCTATTTCTGCAAATACGAATGCGCAAGCGATGGCAAGCGACATTGAGTACGCAAGTAATGTATTTACTGAGTTCTTAGCAATTCGTAGTGCCAGCCCATTATTTAGTTTAACCACAGAGCAAGACATTCTAGACCGCGTTGGCTTCCACAATATTGGTAAGCGTCAACAACAAGGCTTAGTCGTGATGAGTATTGATGATGGTGTTGGGTTGACTGACCTAGATAGCCAATACGATGCCATTGTCGTGGTGATGAACGGCACTGAGCAAAGCTTATCGCATACGGTATCAACGGCTGCGGGTTTTGAGCTTCATCCTGTTTTAAAAGCGAGTGTTGACTCAAGTATGTCAGCGGCAAGCTTTATGGCTGGTGAGGGCGAAGGTACCTTTAATGTTCCACCATATACTGTTGCTGTGTTTGTGAAACCACAAGCTGATGCACAAGGTGAAGGCTTAAGTGCCGATGCGACTGTGGGGGCGCCAGATATTGTGCCATTTGGTAGCACAACAGTTTATGTTCGTGGCTCGTTAAATGACTGGGGGACGGCAAATAGCTTTGAATATGTAGGTAATGGCGAGTACAAAATTGCGATTCCTCTAACAGCAGGTAGCTATGAATTTAAAGTGGCTTCTGAAGATTGGTCTACCGTTGATTTTGGTGCGCTTTCTGCCGATGTTGCTGAAGTGATCGAAGGTGAAGATGAGCCGCTAACACGCAGTGGCGCCAATATGACCTTTACGGCGGCAATGGATGCTGTTTATGTGTTCTCATTCGATGCCACAGACACCGATAACCCAGTGCTTAAAATCTATAATGAAGAGCCATTTGTTGGCACCCCAATTTATGTGCGCGGTGACTTCAATAGTTGGGATAGCAGTGATGAGTTAATGTACCAAGGCAAAGGTGTTTATACTTTCACTAAACAATTAACTGCAGGTAGCTATAGCTTTAAGTTTGCTTCAAGTGATTGGAATACAGTCGATTATGGCTCAGGTGAAAGTAGCGCAGCGGTTACAGTGGGTACTGAAAAACTACTCGCAGTAAAAGGCGCAAACATGACAATGGATATTGCCAGCGATGGTCAATATCAGTTTGTGTTTGATGCTAGTAACCTTGAAGAGCCACTCATGACCGTATTTAATGCAGAAATGTTTGGCGAAACTCAAGTCTATTTGCGAGGCAGCATGAATAATTGGGATCCAGTGGATCCGTTAATTTATACTGGCGATGCTTTATATAGTACGACACTGGCACTTGAAGTGGGAGAATATGGATTCAAAGTCGCTTCAAGCGACTGGAACACCATAAATTATGGCGGTAGTGGTGATTCACCCATCGCTATTATTGGTGAAGCGACCTTATTAGAAGCCGTTGGGGGCGATATCACCTTGAGTATTGCTGTAGCGGGGGATTATCGTTTTACAGTGCAAGGACCTGATCTGAGTAAATTAACAGTGACGGTTGAAGCAGTGGAATAGCTTTCCCTGCAGTACCCTTAAGCCGGGCTTTGCTCGGCTTTTTTTGTGTTTAATGAAAAGTTTGTATATTGTCATAACTCTCTATCAAGGAGCCTATGATGACAGAAACCAGTTTATTGAGTGCCAGTTTTGATCCAAAAGTAAAACAGTATTGGTTATTACTGGGTATTTTTACCTGTGTGATTAGTATGGTAGGGATCCCTTTCATTCCCATTGTTGCGTTAATAATCTGGCTGGTGGCAGGGCGTATTTTAGCGGCGATGTCAGCCACGTTGTTAACACGTAAGTTAGTGGTAAAACGCGGTGTCTTCTTTAAAGAAGAAAAATCGATCCCACTTGAAAAAATAACCGATGTAGCACTAAGCCAAGGTCCTTTAATGCGTCAATTTGGTCTTTATCGACTGAGTTTTGAAACGGCAGGTCAATCAGGGCAAGGTGCATTAGTATCATTGCTCGGAGTGGTTGATGCAGAGACGTTTCGCGAGGCAATCTTAAAACAAAAAGATGAGATGACTCAAAGCAGCAGTACTAAAGCTGAGCATCAACCTGAAGATAGTCAGTTAGAGCTGCTGCGTTCACTTACTTATAGCGTAAAAAACATTGAGCAAATGTTAGTTACGCTATTAGATGAAAAGCGTTAAACCATTTGTAAAGTAGGGTTACCAGCTTGTACGCTGAGCGCTTTTTGACGCTCGTTAAGCAGTGTGTAATCGGCTGTTTTAACGCTACTTACATACTGCCACTGGGCAAGCGCTTGCTGTTGAGTAAAGGTGACGGTTAAGTAGCCGCGTTCAACTAAGTTGTTGTAGGCTAAGTCGTTAACCAATAATGCAATGACTTGCTCAATTTGTGCGACAGCTTCGCTCGATTGCGTATTTAACGCTAAGTAGTTCTCAAGACCTGGTGATGAAACCGAAGATGTTGCAAATTCAACACCAGCTGCGGCTTTAGCAGAAACAGGATTGCTTGCATCAGTGACTAAGTGTCCTGCCCAACTGTTATGCGTATCACCTGCCAAAACGACTAAATTCTTTCGTGCTGCAATTGCAGTTCCTAGTATTTGCTCGCGCTCATAAGCATAGCCATCCCATGCATCAAGATTATAAGGTGCTGTTGTTTCTACGCGTGCTCGCTGTTCACTAGTAACCGTTGGATCGCCAGCTAATATACGTCCTTTAATTTGCGCAAGCTCACTAAATAATGTGTTTGCTTGAGCAAGTAATGCCGAGGGATCAGCACCGTTTGCTTGAGTCACTTGGATATGCATTAGTAACTGTAAAATCTCGAGTGGCAAATGCATTTTGGTCATCAGCACCTGTTGCCCAAGTACTTGCCATTGTGTTGTTGCTGTCGTTAAACCATCAGTCAGCCATGTAAGTTGCTCGTTACCTAATAGAGCACGAGTAGGTGAGCTAATTGCTGCAACAAAGTCAGTTTGTCCTTGGCTGCTGGTTAAGTCGAAATCTGCATAATTAACTTGCTCGTCGCGAGCTAAAACACGGGTATCGAGCATGTGCAATGACACTAAATTACCAAACTCGAAGCGTCGATAAATACGCTCTTTATCGGCAACATTACGGATAGGCATCCATTCAAAGTAGGCTTGTAGCGCATGCATTTTGCGCTCGCTAAATTCACCTTCGCCGTCGTTGTGATTTTCAGCGCCACTATGCCATGTATCATTAGTTATTTCATGGTCGTCCCAAACAGTAATAAATGCACAATGACTATGGGCAGCTTGCAGGTTTTCGTCTTTACGATAATGGGCGTAACGTTTGCGATAATCCGCTAAAGAAATGATTTCATCGTTATTGTCATCAGGTAATAAACGGCCAAGTTCGGCGGCATCTTCAGTGGCATAACCTGTATTACCGTATTCATAGATGTAGTCACCTAAGTGCAGTACTGCATCTAAATCGGTTTGTTTTGCGATTTCACCATACACATGGAAGTAGCCTGCAGGATAGTTAGCGCAAGAGACAACGGCAAATTTTACTTGTTCTATGTTGTCGGTTGGAAGTGTTTTACCTGCTCCAGTGGGTGAGGTTTTACCATTACTTATGAAGCGGTAGTAATAGGTGGTGTTGGCATCGAGACCTTGCAGATCAACTTTTAAGGTGAAGTCAGTTGCATCGCTTACCTGTGTTTCGCCATCATGGCTAATGGTTGTAAAGTTAGCATCTGTTGAGGCTTGCCAAACTACGTTAACACTCGTGACGTTTTCAAGAGGTGTTATGCGAGTCCAAATAATTAGACTGTCAGCGAGCGGGTCGCCACTGGCAACACCGTGATCAAAGCTGACAGGGATTTGCTTTGTAGTTTCGTCATCATCGTCATTAAGACTACAGCCCATTAAACCAAAAGATAAAACGGCGGCTCCAAAACCAGCCGCCGATGCTTTTAAAAAGCGTCTGCGCGTAAAAGTCATTGCTCTGTACCTATAAGTAGAAAAGCACGAGCTTATCCGACCAGTGTTACTGTTCTATGAAGTTAAAAAACCTGACAAATTTGTTCTGTATTACAGGTGATTACAGTGACATTTTCGTAGCCAACACGAGTCAGTGCTTCGGCACTTAGTGTGGCGCGGGCACTACTTGCACAGTGTAAGTAAATGGGCCTTGCAGGATCTTTTTCAATTTCCATTAATTTCATTTCAAGTACACCACGCGGGATATTAATTGCACCTGTTGCTGCTTTAGTTGCGTGCTCAGCAGGTTCTCGTACGTCTATTAATAAACCGTGGTTTTCGCTTAATTCTTGTTTTGCTTGGTCAGCGCTAATACGGCGCTGGTTGGGGGCAATAATTTTCATTAAGTCAGGAATTGGGGTCAGCATACTAATCCTCCATGCCAAGTTTTCGTAAAAGGGTGATGTATTTAATATATTAGATAACACTATATTAGCAAACTCTAATATTAGACTTTTCTAATATATCAATCTATACTTTAGCGGCATTTTAAGAATATAGAGTAGTGTGAATATGAACATCGATTTTGCGGCTATGGCCGACAATGTGGAGCAAGCAGAGCAAATGCTAAAGATATTGGCGAATAAAAATCGCTTGATGATCTTATGTTCGCTGCAAGATGGTGAAATGAGCGTGAGCGAATTAAACGAAGCTGTGCCGTTGGCGCAGTCTGCATTATCGCAACACTTAGCGGCGCTGAGAAAAGCTCAGATAGTTGCTACTCGACGCGAAAGCCAAACTATCTATTATCGCGTGGTTGATGAAAATGTAGTATCGATCCTAGCAACTCTATATGGCTTATTTTGCAAAGGTAATTAAGCAGTGAGTGCTATCGATAATGCTGTTAAAAACAGCTTGAGCGGCCGCCTTCCTGTTATTATTTTTATTATGTCGGTGTTGCTTGGCTTAATGGCATTAAAGCAAACCCCGCGTGAAGAGGAACCGCAAATTGTGGTTCCTATGCTTGATATATATGTAGCAGCACCAAACGTTGAAGCGCCAGAAGTAGCCAGGCTGGTAACAGAGCCATTGGAGAAGTTATTGGCGCAGTTAACGGGTGTTGAGCATATTTACTCAACTACACAAAGTAATGCTGCTGTTGTCACCCTTCGCTTTGAAGTCGGTCACGATCGTGAGCAAGCTATTCTCGATACTTACGCTAAACTCTATAGCTATCAACACACGATGGCGTCAGTGATCAGCTCATGGCAAATACGTCCGGTTGAAGTGAACGATGTGCCCATTGTGATGCTGGGCTTATTTAGTAAAGATCCAAAACTTTACGATGACTATCAACTAACCCGCTTTGCTAACGAAATCGCTAATAGTTTACAGCGCATCGAAAACACCAGCGAAGTGAAAGTGATTGCTGGTAGAACCCGTCAATTAACAATTAACCTTGATGCAAGTGCTCTTGCTGCCCATCAAACAACCCTAACTGATGTGTATTATGCGCTTAGCGTATCTAACCAATTAGTGAATGTGGGCAGTGTTGTTGAGGGTAAGCAGCAAATTGCCTTACAAGTGGGTGATGTTTTACGCTCTCAATCTGCGATTGAACGTCTTGTTGTCAACGTGGTAAACGGTAAGAGTGTTTATCTAAGCGATGTGGCCGAGGTGAGTGATGGTCCAAGCGAAGCGCAAAGCTATCAATGGCTGGCTCATTCAGATAACCAACAACAACTTCCTTTAGTCACCATTAGTGTCGCTAAGCAAGCAGGCACCAATGCGGTCGCTGTAGCCAACGAAGTGCACAGCATGATGGACAGTTTATCGGCTAATCTATTGCCAGATGAAGTGGGCTACACCGTACTGCGTTATTATGGCCAAACCGCGAACGAGAAAGTAAATAACCTTACCTCAAGCTTAGTGTTTGCGGTATTTACCGTGGTTATTTTTGTTGGCGTATTTTTAGGTTGGCGACCAGCGATTGTGGTTGGTTTGGCAGTGCCTATTTGCTACGGCATCACCCTGACACTTGATTTTGCCTTTGGCTATACAATTAACCGAGTCACACTGTTTGCACTAATCCTTTCTTTAGGTTTGTTGGTTGATGATCCAATTACTGGGATAGACAACATAAGTCGTTTTTTAACCCACAAAGGCGATAAAAAACAACGCATAGTTGATGCCATGAGCGAAATTCGTGTGGCGCTGTTTATGTCAACATTGACCATTATGGTGGCGTTTATCCCACTTGCGTTTATTACTGGCATGATGGGGCCGTACATGGCACCGATGGCATTCAATGTGCCAATTAGTGTAATGGTTTCGACCATAGTGGCATTTTTTGTTACGCCGTGGTTGGCAATGAAACTACTTAAAGCGCCAGTCGGTGACAGCGTTCAACTCGATGCCAATCAGCATGGCTTATATGAGCGCATATTATCACCATTACTTGAGTCTAAAGGCCGCGCCAAACTCGTTTTATGGACTACATTAGCCTTGTTTGTCGCCAGTGCCATGTTACCCGTAATGCGTGCAGTGCCTTTAAAGCTATTACCGTTTGATAATAAAAACGAGTTACAAGTTTTAATTGATATGCCAGAAGGTACAAGCCTGGAGCAAACCGCCGCTTTCACTCGACAAGTACAAACCATCACTTGGCAACTAAATGAAGTAAGCGAGGCGGCAGCCTACGTTGGTCAGCCATCAAGCATGGACTTTAATGGTATGGTGCGTGGGTATTATCGACGTGAAGCAGCGAACCTTGCTGAGCTCAGAGTATTATTGCTCGATAAGACTGAGCGTGATCATCAATCTCATGGCGTGGTCATGCGCTTGCGAGCAGCATTAGCGCCACTGGCAACCGATGGCATTGTAATTAAAGTGGTTGAAGTGCCACCGGGTCCGCCTGTTTTAAGTACCTTAGTGGCTGAAGTTTACAGTGAGCCATTTGTTGATACAGACACGCACTATCAAGCAGCCCTTGCTGTTGCTGCAAGGTTAAAACAAGAGCCGCATGTGGTTGAAGTTGATACCAGTATTGCTGCCAATGCACCCTTACAGCGTTTTGTTACCGATAAAAGTAAAGCGTCATTGTCGGCGGTGTCTACGCAAGATATTGCCCAGACCTTAGCCATTGCCTCACATGGGAAAAATGTTGGGGTGTTATATGTTAGCGGCGAAACAGACCCTGTCGATATAAAGTTACAACTGCCTTATCAAGATCGTAACCAATTTGCTCAATTGCTGGCATTACAAGTTCGTGGTGATAGGGAGCTTGCAAAAACCAGTGATGAATTTGGGCTGCAAAGTGCACCACGTCCGCTGGTGGCGCTTTCTGAGTTAGGTGAATTTCAGCATCAAGATGTTGCCAAGCCAATTATGCGTAAAGATCAGCGTAATGTTGTGTATGTAATGGCTGAGCTAAATGGCCGTACACCCGCTGAAATTATTGCTGACGTCAATGCCGACTTAGGCATCAGCGCTGACGAATTTAGCCAAACTGATTGGCAAAGTAGGCACTTTTTCAACAATGGTGGTAGCCAAGCTTGGCAATTACCTGCAGGCACTGACGTGACCTTTAGTGGTGAAGGTGAATGGCGAATTACCATCGATGTATTCAGAGATATGGGGGTTGCCTTTGCGTTTGCGCTAACAGCAATTTTCATCATCTTACGCATTCAAACACACTCTGCCAGTTTGTCACTGATCATCATGTCGGCTATTCCATTAACCGTAATAGGGATCATGCCGGGCTTTTGGCTATTAAATCAATTTGGAGAGCGCAGCATTGCTGGTGCTCCAGAGCCGGTGTTATTCACTGCAACAGCCATGATTGGCATGATTGCACTTGCTGGTATTGTGGTTCGTAACTCACTTATTTTAGTTGAGTTTATTAATCAAGCTCGCGGCCAAGGTATGGCAATTAAACAGGCTTTAATCGCCGCAGGCACCGTGCGTATGCGCCCTGTGTTACTCACAGCGGGAACCACCTTATTAGGTAACTTGGTGATCACCCTAGATCCGGTATTTAGCGGTCTAGCGATCGCAATTATTTTTGGTATTGTGGCATCAACATTGTTCTCATTATTTGTTGTGCCACTGGTTTATTATTTAGTGTTTGCAAAGGATGCAGCCAAAGAGGAACAAGCTCATGCAGGGTAAATCAAAACTTATTGGTTCAATCATCGCGTTATCAGTGATTATTGTGGCGGTACTTTACATGGCGGGCAGTTTTTCTGATAAGCAAGCTGCAGGCATGAAAACCCCATCGGCAAATGATTACACTGGTCAGTTAGTGACTGTGACACTGGCAAATATTGCGCGTGATGAAGTTGTACCGGGCACCGTGATTGCAAAACAAAATACGCAAATCTCTTCTCGTGTAATGGCACAAGTTGAGCGTTTAAATGTACGCGCTGGCGATACTGTAAAACAAGGTGACGTGCTAATTACCTTGCAGCAAGATGACTTTGAAGCAGGGCTGGCTCAAAGCGAAGCACAAATAAATGCAATTAATGCCTCGCTGACTCAAGCGGAGAAACAACTAAAGCGTATTAACGATTTATACAAGCAAGGCTTGGTATCTGTTAGCGAATACGACGATGCAAAAGCAAGGTTCGATAATTTAACTGCGAACCTAGCGATTGCTAAACAGCAGCAAACACAAGCGCAAGTTGCACTGAGTTTTACGCAAATTAAAGCGCCGATTTCAGGTGTTGTGGTTGAGCGTTTTGCAGAGCCTGGCGATACCGCAACTCCTGGCACGCCATTACTCGCGCTGTATAACCCACAACAATTGCAATTAGCATTTAATGTCAGAGAACAACAAGCAATTAAATTGAATGTTGGGCAAACTTTAACGGTCAAATTACCTGCTTTATCTACGTCAATGCCTGCCACAGTGACAGAAATTGTGCCCGTTGCTGATAGTGCTGCGCGTAGTATGGAAATCCGTTTAGAAACAGATGCCCAAACTGGGTTAATGCCTGGTCTTTATGCGCAATTACAATTACCACTCGCCACTGAAAAAGGGGTGTTGATTGAGTCAAGCTGGGTGCAGCAATATGGCCAATTGAGTATGGTCTATTTACTTGAAAATAATCAGATAGTGCGTCGCTATGTGCGCCTTGGCGAAATGCTCGATGGTAAGCAGCACATCGTTTCAGGTTTAAACCCGGGTGATGTGCTGGCTGTTGATTTTAAAGCTAAATAAAGGTCGCTATTTCGTCCAGCGACTTTTTCACTAAGGCATGCTCAGGGATGGTTGCATCTGTGCTTGGGTAGCCAGCAATTAGCAGCATGTAAGGGCGCTCATTATCTTTATCTCGGCCACAAATTTCGGTTAAAAAGCTCATTGGTTTTGGTGTATGCGTAAGGGTAGCAAGGCCAGCTCTGTGTAGTGCTTGAATTAAAAAACCGGTTGCTAGGCCAACAGATTCATGAACATAGTAATTGGTATTTTTGTCATCGGCAGAAATACCGCCTTTCTTTTGACTAAACACGGCAATTAGCCAAGGTGCATGCTCAAGGTAGGGCTTACTGGCATCGGTGCCAAGTGGTTTTAAGGCATCTAACCATTCTTCACCTGCGCGACCTTCATAAAATGAGCGCTCTAGTTTTTCAGCGGCTTCTCGAATTTGTTTTTTCACATCGCTGCTGTGTATTGCTACAAAGTGCCAAGGTTGATGATTGGCCCCACTGGGTGCAGTGCCAGCCGCTTTAATACAAGTTTCGATTATTTCTTTTGGCACTGGGCGATCGCTAAAGCTACGAATACTGTGGCGACGCTGACTCACGGCTAAAAACTCTTCGGCGCGTTTTAGCATCTCGTCATGAGGGTACTCAATAAAGTCATTGAGTGGCTGATTCTTGTGTTCTTGCATGGCTTTTCGCTTCTTGTGTGTTGATGATTTTAATTATGAATATGTTGGTTTCGACGGTACTCTTTTAATTCATTGCTTAACCAATCTTTTGCATTGATTAAGTTACCGTTGCTGAGTTTAACTTTATAGGGCTTACCGCTCCATGAGCTTTTGCTCGCCAGATTTTCGATAAACTTTTCGGCAGTTTTTGCATAGCGGGTTGCTTTTCGATACTTCATAGCTAGGTGTTCGGCAGCATCTTGGCTTGAGTGCTCTGTGCCGTTGCGAATAAATACGGCATCACTCTTAGCGACAAAATCAATGAGGTGATTTATCTCTTGTTCTGGGGTCGCTGCATAACTGAGTTGGCTAATGCTCAATAACATTAACGCGATAAACCAATATCCTTTCATTATTATTTTCACTGTACTTTTTGCTCTATGGTCAGGGTTGCAATGATTGGGTTATGATCTGAGCTTGCAAGCTCAGGTACTATGGTTGTCTTTATTTTGACACCGCGCACCCATACTTGGTCAAGCGCTAAGCCAAATGCTTTGGTACGTTTATCATCTAAATAGATAGCTTCGTGTAAACCTAGCTGGGTTAATGTTTTCTGTAATAATGCTTGGCGCTCATCACTCCAAGTATTGAGATCACCGGCAAATACGATTGGGCCCTTATGCGTTTGCATAATAGCAGCGGCATCGTCTAGCTGTTGTTTAAAGTCACTAACGCCAAAAGCAAAGTTAATGGCATGCAGGTTAATACTCAGTAATAACTGTTGATCTGGCAGTGCATACTCCACAATATTGGTGGCTTTTGGGCTCCGTAGCCAAGGTTCTTTGTGGGTGAGTGTGCAATGCACCGTAGCTGGCCAGCGGCTGAGTGTCATAACCCCAGATTGCACGCCACCACTCTTATACCCTTTAGCAAATCGCCAATAAGGTTTGAGCTTTGTAAGCGCAGGTTCTTCGATAGCTTCTTGCAGTAACACAATATCAGCATCGGCATTTAGGTTTTGCAAATCGGTGAGCAAGCCATCTATTTGCGCCTTGTAAATATTCCAACTCAATAACTTGAACTGATAGGGCAAAATATAATGTTCAGCGTAAGTTTGCATACGACTTTGTGCTAACTGCTGTTGGCAATTAGCAAGGTTCACAGCGGTTTTGGTTATACCTTGTTGCTCATCAGAGCTAGGATCGCTTGAAAAGCTATACCAAGACAGCACACTTAAACACACAAGTAATAAAAATATTCGTAGATATGCCGTCATAATGACCTTTAGTTACTTTCCTTGAGAGTTAGTCGTCGATAGCCCCAGTTTAGTTCAAAGGCTAAATGTTAGAAACTGTAGTATTTCCTACAATTTCTATACGCTTTCTTACCCAAAATGAGTACTCATATTCTTATACTTACTGAGCTTAACAACTCAGACAAAGGAACTACTCATGAAACAAATGGCCTGTATGCTGCTTGCCTTATCGGTGACAGCGTGTTCATCAGTCACCATAGTGCCAGAAAAAACAACCAATAAATTAGCTACTAAAGCTGATTACCAAGATAGCCGACCATTCTTTTTGTGGGGCCTCGTTGGTGAAGAGCGCGTTGATGTAAAGGCTATTTGCCAAGATAAAAAAGTTGCCCAAATGCAATCGCAACAAACATTCGCTGATGGCGCATTAGGACTCGTTACACTCGGAATTTATGCTCCTCACACAGTAAAAGTATGGTGTGAGCAACAAGCACAGGAGCAACAATTATGAAAAGCCTACTAGCAACAACTGTGTTAGTGGCAACCTTAAGTGGTTGCACAAATATCTACTTTGATAATGGCAGTGCTGCACAAGCCAATAAAGCGCCTGCAACAGAGCAATGGCATCATAACTTTGCCGCGGCGCTTTACGAAGGTTCAGAGCCTGTCGACCTATCTGAGGAGTGCCCTGATTCCGAATGGCAAACCGTTCACACTTATAAGTCGTTCACCAATGGTTTAGCTGAAGCTGCAGTAAACCAAGTTGGGCCTATTTGGTACCCGAAAACAGTTGAAATAAGCTGCGCTCAAGTAGCTTATAAGCCAGACTAGTTATTCATAACGCAGTGCATCAATTGGGTTTAAGCGTGCCGCTTTAATAGCGGGCGCTAAGCCAAACACAATACCAATCAATGAAGTAAAGCCAAATGACAGCATAATCGCCCAACCCGGTATGTAGGCATCTGGCATGCTCGGCACTAAAACTGAAATTAGTGCCGCAGCACCGTAGCCTATCGCTAAACCAATTAAACCACCAAACAGTGATAGCACCACCGCTTCAACTAAAAATTGCAGCATAATAAAACCAGGTGTTGCCCCTAATGCTTTTAAAGTGCCGATCACACGCGTACGTTCTGTTACCGAAACCAGCATGATATTCATCACTCCGATACCACCAACTACCAGGCTGATACCTACGATCCCCGCGGTAATTGCGGTTGCACTTCCGGTAAATTTATCGATATTAGCACGGGCTTTTTCGGCGGTTTCAAATTCAAAGTCGTCATCTTCACCGTCTTTCAGTTTATGTAATTGACGTAAGATGCGGCGAATTTTAGCCAGTACTTGCGCTTCGTTAGCATCGTCTTTCAAACGAAACATCATTTGTACATTGGTATCAACACTGCCGCCCTCTAGCGCACTCATGGTACTTATCGGAATATTAATGTAATCGTCTTGGTCAAAACCTAATAAACTACCTTGTTTTTCAGCAACACCAATAATGCGAAACCACTCACCACCGAGTTTGATATATTCACCTACAGGGTTTTCAGGCAGGTTAAGCTTTTCGATAATTGAAGGGCCAATAAACGCCACTCTACGGCGTTTTGCATCATCTTCTGCGCGAATAAATCGGCCGAGTTCTGGGTAGGTGCGGTAAGCTTTTTGGTAGTCTTGCTCTGTGCCCATTACCCGTGAAGCATGGCTTTTATTGCCATACTCTGCTGCACCCGAAAAGCGCCAAGTAAACATAAGCGCAGTAAAGGTTTCAGCTTCTTTCACGCGTGCTTTTAGAGTTAGAAAGTCGCTGTAGGTTAACTTTGCTTGTTGCCCTACCATTTCTTTTTCTACGCTAGTGTAAGGCTTTATATTGGTGACATCTGGAGACATATCAGCAAGCTGATCATTAATTTGCTTGGTAAACCCTTGCATTACTGCTACCACGGTCACAACTGCAGCAACACCAATAATAATGCCCAAGCAGGTAAGGGCACTACGCATTGCATTGGCTTTAATTGCCATCAGTGCTGCTTTTGTGCCTTCCATTACAGCGATAGCAGATTTAAACATGTTGTCTTGCTCCTTCGCCTTTGCGGGTATCACTAACAACTTTGCCATCAACTAAACGAATAACACGTTGGCAGTGATCAGCAATATCTTGTTCGTGAGTAACCAAAATAATGGTGTGTCCTTCGTTATGAAGCTCATCAAACAGCGCCATGATCTCAGTGGTGGTTTTACTATCTAGGTTACCGGTAGGCTCATCACCAAGTAGAATATGGGGCTTAGTAACTAGTGCGCGAGCTATAGCGACACGTTGACGTTGACCGCCAGAAAGTTGGCTTGAAAGGTGATTCACCTTATCGCCAAGACCAACCCGTTGTAATGATTCGAGCGCTTGTTGCTTTCGCTCTTTGGCTGAGATAAATCGATACACTAAGGGCTGCATAACATTTTCAAGGGCGGATGCTCGTGGTAATAAATTGAAACTTTGAAAAATAAAGCCAACACTTTCATTACGCTGATGAGCAAGCTCCGTTTCGGTCATGCGCTTTACGAGCTTATCTTTTAAATAGTAGTCACCACTGGTGGGAGTATCTAAGCAGCCAAGCAAGTTCATCAGGGTTGATTTACCTGAGCCGGAAGGGCCAATAATGGCAACATACTCATTTTGAGCAATTTCAATATTAATATCATCAAGGGCTTTGAAAACTTGTTCGCCCATTTTGTATTGTTTATTGATATTACTGAGTTTGATCACCACAGACATTAGCTAGCACCTTTTTCAGGGCTGTTTTTAACGGCTACCGTATCACCCTCTTTAAGTGAGCTAAGTGGTCTAGCTGGGCCGATAACAATACGATCTCCTTTTGCAACACCGCTGGTTAGCGCTTGTTCGATATCTGAAGAAATACCTACCGTAACAGCTGTTTTAGTTACTGTGTTATCAGCGTTAAGCTTCCAAACAAAGTAGCTATCATCCTCTTTTTGAATAGCTTCAATAGGCAGTTTTAAGCCGTTTTCGGCAATGCTTGTGGCGATTTCTGCGCGGCAGCTCATTCCGGCATAAAGCTGGCGGTCAGTGGCATCAAGCAGTACCTTGACTTTAAATGATAAGCCTTGTGAACCAGCTTGATTTTTTGCTGATGTGCCAATGTTTATGACTTTGCCAGTAAAAGGTTGATTTGGGTAAGCGGCAGCATAGATATCTGCATGTTGGTCTAGTTTGATACCAGCAATATCGGTTTCATCCACTCGAAGTTCGGCTAATATTGCGCTGGGGTCAGCTACTAGCATCAAGTCTGAGCCAATAATGTTGGTTGTTCCCGCAATAACGGTTTCACCTTCTTTAATATTTACCGAAGCAAGTAGGCCACTCATTGGAGCGCGAAACACGCTTTTATTTAAACGGTCTTCAGCAATCAATAGTGACGCTTGGGCTTGGTTGTAAGCTTCACGTTTTGCTTCAATATCTATTTTTGCTAAATCGCGGGCATTTTGTAGGTTTTCATACACTTCTTGGCCAGCAAGGCCAACTTCATAAAGCTCTTTTTGGCGGCTTAATTGGCGCTCAATATTTTTTAATCGGGTTTCGCTATGTTTAATATCGATTTCGGTCGCACGAAGCACAGCTTTATTGCGGGCAACTTCAGATTCAAACGCGGTCGTATCTAAGCGCATAAGAATATCGCCTTCAGTGACACTTTCGCCTTCTTCTACAAACACTTTCGCTACACGGCCAGTCACTTCTGAGCGCAGTTGCACTTGGGTGTTAAAAACTAGGTTACCAGAGGCTAAAATTGAATCGGCAATATTGCCTTGTTCAACTTCTGCAATATGCATTTCTGGTGCATCTTTATTGCCTGTGACTTGTTTTGAGATTAGTAAAGCGACAAATGCCGTAACAGCGAGGCCAATTATAATGGCTTTTTTCATCTTTCTTCCTTGGAAGTTAAGAGCGGCATATTGCCGCTCAAAGCAGAATTAAACGAGAGCGATTACAGTCCAAATACCGTAAATAACAATACTTGGTAAGGCTGCAAACAGTAGTGCCTTATTGAAAGTGAAATTAGTCCAGCTCTTTAAACCGATAGCTGCGATGAAAATACCCCAAATAGAAAAGATATTGAGACTTTCAAGTAAGGTGTAGAATGGGTGGCCAATTTCTAAACCAATTAAAAGTTGGTTAATCGAAGCATAGTTAAATAACGTCTGTGAGATTTGGTCGGTACTCGCAGTTAATACTAAGATGAGTAAACCTAGGCTTGAAATAATCATTGGCATCATAGTCCACACACCAAAGCCATACCACGCACCATAGCCATAATTAGCTTCTGGGTCTTGCTTAGATACAAATAGGTAGTAGCCTGCCATTAGAGCATTAATAACAGCCAAACCAATAATGCCACCAAACATAGCAAACCATACTTGCATATCTATGGTTTGCTCCATGCTTTGGCGAATCATTTTTTGTTCTGCAATGGTGGCATCAACACTGGCCGCTGCCACTTGTTGATCTATTAAAAACTGCGGGTCAGCCTTATTGTAAAAAGCAAACATGCTGGCAGCGAGAATGCCGGCAAGTAAAATAAAGGCAACAAAAGACCAACCTTTTGCCTCTTTTAAACCATTAAAGGCTCTGCTTGGACTGATAAAAATATCAACCAAAGCAGTCATAACATTTGACGATTTCATTTTTTATTCCTTGTTTTATAACATTTGTTTTTAGGTACTAAAATATCCTGTTTAGTAACAAATTAGCAATCTATTTTGTAACTGTATGTTAACAGCTGTGATTGGTAAATCTGTGATATGGTTAAAGAGTTAATTTGAGTCGAGTTTATTAGGAAAAGTAGGTCGTTATGGTGAATAACAATGATCGTTGTATTGATGAGTTGGTATTAGGGTTCTGGCGTTTGCTAGATTGGCAGATAACGCCCCAGCAATGCTTAAGTTTTTTAGAAAATGCAATTGAAATGGGGGTGTCACATACCGATCACGCTGACATTTACGGTGAATACGGTTGTGAAGCTGAATTTGGTAAAGCACTTAAACTAAAACCAAGTATTCGTGATGAAATCAAAATAATCACAAAGTGTGGTATCAAGCCTGCGTTTGCAAGCCTAGGGCTACAAGGCAAAGCAAATCATTATGATTCAAGTGCCGCGCATATTATTGCCTCGGCACAGCAGTCACTTAAAAACTTCAGCACTGATCGTTTAGATGTATTACTTATTCATCGCCCTGATTACTTGATGAACGCCGATGAAATGGCACAAGCATTTAATACCCTAAAAGCAAATGGTGATGTGCTTGACTTTGGTGTATCTAATTTTACCCCATCGCAACTTAGCTTGTTGCAGTCGCGTTTAGACTTTGAGCTTGTGACTAATCAAATTGAGTTTTCACCTTACGAGATGAAAGCCCTTGATGATGGCAGCTTAGACCAATGCCAATTACTTGATATCAAACCTATGCTTTGGTCTCCATTAGCTGGGGGTCGCTTATTCTCAAGTGAAGATGAAAAAGCGGTGCGTTTACGTGCAGTGTTGGAGCAGGTTGGGGCTGAAATTGGCGCCACAGCCATTGATCAGGTTGTTTATGCTTGGCTGTTAATGCACCCAAGTGCACCGTCTGTGGTACTTGGTACGGGTAATATTGAGCGTGTTAAATCAGCTGTTGACGCTAAGCAGCTTACTATGAACCGTGAACAATGGTATCGCATTTGGCAAGGCTCAACTGGTCATAGTGTACCATAAGTGTATTGATATAAATGAGAAAAGGGCCTTAACGGCCCTTCGTGTTGCAGCAAGTAACACATTCTTTATAAAGTGAAGTCAACCGCGTAAGCGACGTACACTTTTACATCTGAACCATCAATGTCGTTGTCTGAAAGACCGAAAGTAAAGCCGTCTTTCGACACTGAAACACCGTAGTCGATGATGTCATCATCACCAATGAAATCCCCTGAGTAATGACCTAAGTGAAGGGCCATTTCTGCACCGGTACTGCCAACTGGGAAACTGTAGTCAGCATTTAAATAAAGTGAATCACCAAAATCTGTACCGTCACCGCTTGCTGCTGATGTTGCTAGGACAGCTGCACCAAAGGTGAAACTACCCATGCTAATGCTACCGTAGATTTCTGAGAAGTCTGCATCTGTGTAAGACGCTGCATCTGGGTATGCATAATAAATGTAGCCAACATCGTAGCTAAAGGTTTCATTGATTTCACCGCCAAAACCAGCATAAAGGTCTAGCTCGTAAGTCATGTCGTCAGCCCAGCTAGCATTCGATACCCAAGTACCCGCATAAAAGCCAGATTCACTTGCGTAGTCGATACCACCTTGGATTGCAGCATCACCACCGCCTTGCTCTTGACCACGCCATAAGTAGTTTGAAGTTGCCGCAGCGTTTGCTGTGACTTCTGCATAGCTATATGTTGAGCTCAAAGTTAATAGCGCAAGGGCGCTTGCTGCGACCGTTTTTTTTAGTTTTAGCATGTTTCTGTATCCTGTTGTTATGTTGATTTTGTCCCATTTTCAGATTGCAGTCTGGTTATTATTTGAGGACATTTTCTATGTGTTGTCTGGATACGATATTGCACTGGTTGTGCCAAGTTAATTTCTAACGGGATATTTTATGCTTAAAGGCTTTAAAAACAGGCTTTTAAACTTGTTTAATTGTGAAAAGGATGGTTATTTGAATTGTTCATGCGCACATGTGTGGTGCAAAAAATAACCCGGTTGCACAATTGCGAAGCAACCGGGTTTTGCTTATTTGAGAGTAACTTAGCCGAAAATTGCACGCATTAGACTAATGGTTTCTTCAACACTGCGGCCTTTTTCTACTTCACTGATGATTGAATCGCGCTTAGCTTTGATATGTTCAGGGATATCATCATTTGCTAATGCTCGGTCTACCAGTATCTCTGCTGATTCTTTGCCACGGCGTACGGTCTTTTTACCTGCTGAGCTCGTGGTACTCTTAGGTTTGTTTAACAACTTAATATAGTTAGAGTTATCAGCGGTACTTTTATCTGCATAATAAAAGAAGTTAGGCAATAGGGCTTTGATTTCAACCAGAGATTGTTCAAGCTCATTTGCTGCACTGGCCATTTTGAACCAAGGCATGCTATGTATTGCTTCGACAACATCTTGCCAGTAGCGCTCAAAATCACGGTTATTAAGCTTAGTAATGCCTAATGCCGCACAAAGGGCATCAAGTTTACTATTTACGATTGGTGTAAACACGTCAGGTCGGCGCATCGCAAGCAAGCGAGTAGCAGGAGCAAGCGTTGGCTTTTCATCGCTGCCATTAAATGCCATGAAGTAAGCAACCATAAAATGCTGATAATGTTCTTGCGTTACTTCACCCTCAAGTGGAATGTGTGCAAGCGCCTCATCGAACGCACCTGGTAAATCACTCAACATTTGGTGGAAACCTTTCGCGTTCTTAGTAGAAGCAAACCATTCAACGTCGAAGTTATAGCTACTTGGATCAAGCGAGGCACTGTGTTTACCTGAAAACGCTAAACGGTCTTCTGGGATCATCTCTTTTAGGGATTGCGATTTAATTGCAGCAATGTACTTAGCTAAGCGTAGTTGCTCATCAAGGGCTACAAGCTCTTTATGCTGCTCGATGAAGCCTGCAATAACAGGCCATGGCGCAACCCTTAATGTTTTTAGCTGCAAAAAGCTGATTGCAGAAATTAATAAGTCATGAAGTTTTTTAAGAGTGGGTAATTGCTTATCTTCTAACAGATCGTAGTTAATGCGATCGCGGCTTGCACTTAATAGCTCATAGCACCAACCTAAAAAGTCTTCAGGGTGGTTTTCTACTTTAACTGCCATAAGGTTTAAGCTGATATCAGAGGCTTGCTTGAGAATATTTTGATAAATTTGACTTTCTTGCTCGCCAAGCGCCATTTTTGACGGTGAAATAAGCAGTTTCTTCATGCTTAATCGATACTCCAGTTTTGACCAAATTGGGTTGTTTAATTTTAGTACACAGGGTGCAAAAACAACAGGGTCGTGCATCATACCGAAGTAATGAAATGATGCAATCTTACTGATAATTTATAAGTAAGATTGCGACTGACGTGGTTTATTAATCATGGTCATCGAGTGTAAATAATTGCTCAACACTGAGTTCAAAGTGAGCAGCGATTTTTAACGCGATAATCACTGAGGGTATAAAGCGGCCTGTTTCAACTGTGCTAATGGTTTTACGTGATACTGCAATAGCATCAGCAAGTTCTTGCTGCGATAATCCCTTTTCTTTGCGGAATTTAGCGATATTATTTTGCACTTTTATACCTAGTCTCTACTTTGCCAAAGAATTGATACGCCATATATCAAACACATCAAGGCAAGGTAAAATGTGGCCATCATGCTATGAGATACATTTAAAGCAAGTTCATCAGACAATAAAAAAATAGCCCCCATGCTAAAAAGTAATCCAAGCACAACATGTTTATAAGCGATGGTATCAATCGTATTTAAAAATTCATCCTTATAAGTAAGGCGATAACCAAGTTTCCATGTAAATCCCCCTCTAATCACAAACATAAAGAAAGATCCTAAAAATGCGGCAACACCAATAAATAGTAAAAATACAGATGTTTGCTTGAGCATTGGGTAAACACTAATAATTAATAACGTGACTCCCATGAATATTGAAAACCATTCGTTATGACTCATAAACTTTTCTTCCGTTTTGATATCTTGCTTAGACATAATCGTTTCCTTTTATTTTAAACTCAAATGTAACCTACAGGTATCAATGTAACCCTAGGGTATCATACGGTCAAGATCTTTTTGTAACCTATAGGTATCAAAAAGTTTCAGCGCTGATTCATATTCTTGTACCTAAGCTTGTTTACAAACCTTTTTGTGTGTTCGGCAATGCAATTGCGCCTAACTCCCGCTATGATAAGAACATTGTTTGCCCATTTTTAAGGATGATTATGAAAACCTTACTGAAAATTGTTGGTGTCATCTTCGTATTACTGATTGCATTGGTAGTCGCAGCACCATTCCTAATACCTACAGACGCGATATTTAATAAAGTATCGGAGCAAGTAGAACAAACCACAGGTCGTAGTCTGACTATTAATGGCGATAAAAAACTGTCGGTATTTCCATCATTAAAACTCGAATTGAATGATGTGCACTTTGCCAATATGCAAACTGGCTCGCAAAAAGATATGGCAAGCATGCAGCAACTTGCTATCCGTATCCCGTGGATGTCGTTATTTGGCGGTGAGTTTAAGCTCGATAAATTCGTTATTAACGAACCAACAATTTTGTTAGAAACCGATAAAAATGGTAAAGCAAACTGGCAATTATTTGATGCGGTTGCTGAGCAACCACAGACAGAGCAGCAAAAGAGTTCTGGCGCTGTTAACTTACCAGATAACTTTGATATCGAACTTGGTGAAGTAGCAATCTACGGTGGTACTTTCACTTATCTAGATGGTAAAACCGGGGCAAAGCAACAGATAAGCGATTTAGAGTTAGCCATCTTATTACCTTCTCTTCGTAAGACCTTAGAATTAAAAGGCGGTATTACCTATATGGGTGAGCGCTTTGATTTAGATGTCACCCTAGATACACCTGTTAAAGCGATTGAAGGCGAAACCTTTAATGTAAGCACTGAGGTTGATTCACGTTTAGTCGATTTAAATTTTAAAGGTGCAATTGCAGAAATGGGTAATGACGTGCAAGGGCTTCTTTCTGTCAGTGGTGACTCAGTAAAAAATATTGCGAGTTGGCAAGGTGTTGAGCTTAATGCAAAAGAAAATGCGTTTAATGCCTTTAATGTAAAAGGTTCGATGCACCTAAAAGGACAGCAGTTTAAGCTTACTGAGCTACTTGCCACCCTCGATGAGCTGCAAATTAAAGGTAAAAGCGATATTAAGCTTGGTGAACGTTTAGCTGTGAATGCCGATATTGATTTGGGCATGCTTGATTTAAACCCTTACCTACCAGAAGGCGTAGCTAAACAAGAGCAAGCAGAGCCTGCAGCAGATGCGCCAGCACAACCAATTGTTTGGGATGATACTGCAATTGATATGAGCGGCTTAAATGCACTTGATGCAAATGTAGTCGTGCGTTCAAGTGGCTTACAAGCAAATGATATTACCCTTGGTGAAAACCAGTTAACGGTGAACCTAAAAAATGCAGTGGCAAAAATCAGTCTAGACAAGTTTGTTGCTTATGAAGGCAATGGTAAAGGTGTGATAACCGTTAACGCCAAGCAAACACCTTATAAAATTAGTACTAACTTTTCTTTAGATAAAATTGATGCACAGCCATTACTAACTGATGCGGCTGGTTTCGATAAGTTAATGGGTAAAGGCTCTCTAAATTGGGATCTAACGACCACAGGTCAAAGCCAAAAGAGCTTTATCAATGCTTTAAATGGTAAGTTAGGCTTTGAGTTTGCTGATGGTGCGGTAAAAGGGGCCAACATTGCAGAGATGGTTCGTAAAGCAAAAGAGCTTATCAAAGGTAACTTGAGTGCAGTATCAGAAGGTTTAGATACAGGCTTTGATAACTCACAGCAAACAGACTTCTCGGCATTGCAGGGCAGTTTTGTATTCACTAACGGTGTTGGTGAAAATAAAGACCTATCACTACTTAGCCCGCTTATTCGCATTACAGGCTCAGGTAAAGTTGATTTACCTATGACGAATGTAGACTATCGCTTGGTAACGGGGATTGTTGATTCAATCGAAGGGCAAGGCACGACCGATGACAGTACCGGCTTTAAAATTCCACTGCGTATCAAAGGTCCATTCCATGATGTTGGTTATAGCCTAGATGTCAGTGATGCGGCTAAAGAAGAAGTCAAAGAAAAAGCTAAAGATAAAATCAAAGACAAATTAAAAGGTCTATTTGGTAATTAATAAAAATTTAATTAAAGTCAAAAACAGGGCGCATTTGCGTCCTGTTTGTTTTATAATCAATAACAAACCAGCAAGCTGCTGTAATTCCTCAATGCAAGCATTGCGATTAATTCCAAATTAATTAAAAAATAACCTACCACTTCCTTGCCATTGCTGCTACAATTGCCCGCCCTTAAGAGACAACTTGCTTGTTTTTTGAGTGGAATTTAACCGAAATGTCTTGATTTTAAACAAAATTAAGGCGCGTTGTAATTTCTACACCGGAGGTCATTAACATGATCCAAATGCAAACTCAGCTGGACGTTGCTGATAACAGCGGCGCTCGCAAAGTGCAGTGTATTAAAGTCCTTGGCGGTTCGCACCGTCGCTATGCAGCGGTTGGCGATATCATCAAAGTTTCTGTAAAAGAAGCTATTCCTCGCGGTAAAGTGAAGAAAGGTGATGTTAAAAACGCGGTAGTTGTGCGTACTAAAAAAGGCGTTCGTCGTCCGGACGGTTCTTTGATCCGTTTCGATAGCAATGCGGCTGTTATCTTAAACGATAACTTACAGCCAATTGGTACTCGTATCTTCGGCCCTGTGACTCGTGAACTTCGTACTGAAAAGTTCATGAAAATCGTTTCACTAGCACCAGAAGTACTATAAGGAGTCTATCATGGCAGCAAAAATCCGTCGTGATGACGAAGTAATCGTACTAGCAGGCAAAGACAAAGGTAAGCGCGGTAAAGTGCTTTCAGTTGTTGCTGAATCTGGTCGAGTATTTGTCGAAGGCATCAACTTAATCAAGAAGCACCAAAAGCCTGTTCCTCAGTTGAACCAAGCTGGCGGTATTGTTGAGAAAGAAGCGTCTATCGACGTATCAAACGTTGCGATCTACAACTCGGAAACGGGTAAAGCAGATCGTGTAGGTTTCAAGATTGAAGATGGTAAGAAATTACGTATCTTTAAATCTACTGGTAAAACTATCTAATAGTTGGAGTAGAATGATGGCGAAACTGCATGAAGTATATAAAGACAAAGTAGTTGCTGAGCTTCAAGAGAAGTTTGGTTTCAGCTCTGTCATGCAAGTCCCTCAGATCGAAAAGATCACATTAAACATGGGTGTGGGCGAAGCTCTAGCTGACAAGAAGATCCTAGATAACGCTGTTGCGGATCTAGAAGCAATCTCTGGTCAGAAACCTCTAATCACTAAAGCACGCAAATCAGTTGCTGGCTTCAAAGTGCGTGAAGGCTACCCAATTGGTTGTAAAGTAACCCTACGTGGCGAGCGTATGTGGGACTTTTTTGAGCGTTTGGTTTCAATCGCTATCCCACGTATCCGTGACTTCCGTGGTGTAAGTGCTAAGTCTTTTGATGGACGTGGTAACTACAGCATGGGCGTACGTGAGCAAATCATCTTCCCAGAAATCGATTATGATAAAGTAGACCGTGTTCGCGGTTTAGATATCACAATCACTACTTCTGCGAAAACAGATGATGAAGGCCGTGCGTTGTTAGAAGCGTTTAACTTCCCATTCAAGAAATAAGGGTAGGGTTATGGCAAAGAATTCTATGAAAGCGCGCGAAGCAAAGCGTGCGAAATTAGTTGCTCAGTTCGCTGAAAAGCGTGCGGCACTAAAAGCTATCATCAGTGATGTTAATACATCTGACGATGATCGTTGGGACGCGGTATTAAAGCTACAAGCTTTACCACGTGATTCTAGCTCTTCACGTCAACGTAATCGTTGTAACGTTACGGGCCGCCCACATGGTTACCTTCGCAAATTCGGCATGAGCCGTATTAAAGTTCGCGAAGCAGCTATGCGCGGTGAAATTCCTGGCCTTAAAAAGGCTAGCTGGTAATAGTATCACGGGAGTAAGACTATGAGCTTGCAAGATCCTATTGCGGATTTGTTTACACGTATCCGTAACGGTCAGTCAGCGAAGAAAGTATCAGTAACGATGCCAACTTCAAAACTGAAAGTAGCAGTAGCTAAAGTATTAAAAGATGAAGGTTATATCGCAGATTACGCTGTAAGCGGTGAAGCGAAGCCTGAGCTTTCTATCGATTTAAAATATTTCGAAGGCAAAGCTGTTATTGAAAACATCCAGCGTGTTAGCCGCCCTGGTCTACGTATCTATAAGAAACGTGACGAATTACCAAAGGTAATGGGTGGTCTTGGTATCGCTATCGTATCAACTTCTAAAGGCCTAATGACAGACCGCGCAGCACGTAGTGCCGGCGTTGGTGGTGAGATCATTGGCTTTGTAGCTTAATCGGAGGGGAACTATGTCTCGCATAGCAAAGGCACCAATCAATGTTCCTGCCGGTGTAGAAGTTACATTAAAAGGCCAGGACATCACAGTTAAAGGCAAAAACGGTGAATTAACTCGTACAATCAACGACGCTGTTGAAGTACAAGTTAACGACAACGTTATTACAACTTTACCTCGTGAAGGCGTAGCTAATGCATGGGCACAAGCAGGTACTGCTCGCGCTCTAATCAACAACATGGTTGTTGGTACGCATGAAGGTTACGAGAAGAAACTTCAGTTAGTAGGTGTTGGTTACCGTGCAGCAGCTAAGGGCAAAGTA
This sequence comes from Pseudoalteromonas sp. S2721, assembly GCF_005887425.1. NCBI lineage: Bacteria > Pseudomonadati > Pseudomonadota > Gammaproteobacteria > Alteromonadales > Pseudoalteromonadaceae > Pseudoalteromonas > Pseudoalteromonas sp. S2721. The sequence goes on along the minus strand of NZ_PNCZ01000028.1, from coordinate 6,604 downwards.
TTAGACTTAACTCTTGGTTTCTCACACCCAGTGAATTTCGAAGTACCAGAAGGTATTACGATTGAAACACCAAGCCAAACAGAAGTTCTAGTTAAGGGCGTAGACAAGCAGTTAGTTGGTCAAACAGCTGCTAACATCCGTGCATACCGTAAACCTGAGCCTTATAAAGGTAAAGGTGTTCGTTACGCGGACGAGAATGTACGCCGTAAAGAGGCTAAGAAGAAGTAAGGTAAGACGATGGATAAAAAAACAGCTCGTCTACGTCGTGCTAAGCGCACTCGTAGAAATTATATTGAACAAGGCACAACGCGTCTTGTTATCCACCGCACGCCACGTCACATTTACGCTCAAGTAGTTACTGCTGAGGGTACTGTACTGGCTGCTGCTTCTACTGTTGAAAAAGCAATTAGCGAAACAGTTAAAGGCACAGGTAACGTTGCAGCTGCTCAAGCAGTTGGTAAAGCGGTTGCTGAACGTGCAGCTGACAAAGGCATCGAAAAGATTGCTTTTGATCGCAGTGGCTTTAAATATCACGGCCGTGTGAAGGCGCTTGCTGATGCAGCGCGTGAAGCCGGTCTGCAATTCTAGGAGTAGACAATGGCTAACGTAGAAGCAAAGCAACAACAGCCTGATTTGGCTGAAAAGCTAATCGCGGTAAACCGTGTGTCTAAAGTGGTTAAAGGTGGTCGTATCTTTAGCTTCACTGCACTAACAGTAGTTGGTGACGGCGCAGGTAAAGTAGGTTTTGGTTATGGTAAAGCACGTGAAGTTCCAGCTGCTATTCAAAAAGCAATGGAAAAAGCACGTCGCAACATGATCAGTGTAGACCTTAACGGTAACACGCTACAGCACCCAATCAAGGGTCGCCACGCGGGTTCTAAAGTATACATGCAGCCTGCTTCTGAAGGTACAGGTATCATCGCCGGTGGTGCGATGCGTGCAGTACTAGAAGTAACTGGTGTACAGAACGTATTGTCAAAAGCATACGGTTCAACTAACCCGATCAACATCGTTCGTGCAACGATTGCTGCTCTAGAGAACATGAACTCTCCAGAGTCAATCGCTGCTAAACGTGGTCTTAGCGTTGACGAAATCACGGGGTAAACCATGGCTAATAAAACTGTAAAAGTAACACAAGTAAAGAGCTCTATCGGTCGTTTACCGAAGCATAAAGCTACATTACGCGGTCTTGGTCTACGTCGTATCAATCACACTGTTGAGTTAGAAGACACAGCATGTGTGCGTGGTATGATTAACCAAGTTTCTTACATGGTAAAGGTTGAGGGTTAATTCGATGCATTTGAATACACTTTCACCTGCTGCTGGTGCAAAAACTGAAAAGAAACGTCTAGGTCGTGGTATTGGTTCTGGTCTTGGTAAGACTGGTGGCCGTGGTCATAAAGGCCAAAAATCACGTTCTGGCGGTAAAGTACGCGTTGGTTTCGAAGGCGGTCAAATGCCTATGCAACGTCGTCTACCTAAATTTGGTTTCACTTCACGTAAATCATTAGTATCTACTGAAGTTAACCTTTTTGAAATCGCTAAAGTTGAAGGCGATGTAGTAGACGTAAACGCGTTACAAGCAGCTGGTCTAGTTAAAAAGAACATCCAGTTCGTTAAAGTAGTTAAATCTGGCGAAGTTTCACGCGCAGTTACCGTTAAAGGTCTTAAAGTGACTAAAGGTGCTCGCGAAGCTATCGAAGCTGCCGGAGGCAAGGTAGAAGACTAAGGAAGTACTAATGGCTAAACCAGGTCAAGATATGAAAAGTGCACAAAGTGGGCTTTCGGAATTGAAGCGTCGATTACTATTTGTATTAGGTGCTATCATTATTTACCGTCTAGGTTCATTCGTGCCGATCCCTGGGATTGACGCCGCTGTACTTGCCGATTTCTTCGAGCAACAAAAGGGCACCATTGTTGAAATGTTTAACATGTTCAGCGGTGGTGCGCTTGAGCGCGCTTCAGTGTTAGCACTGGGTATTATGCCGTACATCTCGGCTTCGATTATTACGCAACTATTAACGCATATGTATCCGCCGTTTATAGAGCTTAAGAAAGAAGGTGAGCAAGGGCGTAAGAAAATTAGCCAGTACACACGCTACGGCACGCTTGTGCTTGCTACAATCCAATCAATCGGTATTGCTACCAGCTTACCGGGCATGATGGACGGGTTAGTTGTTAACCCAGGTATCGGTTTCTACTTCACTGCTGTAGTGAGTTTAGTAACTGGTACTATGTTCCTAATGTGGTTGGGCGAACAAATTACAGAACGTGGTATCGGTAACGGTATCTCAGTTCTGATTTTTGTTGGTATCGTAGCTAACCTGCCGTCTGCTATTGGTTCGACAGCCGAAATGGCGCGCCAAGGTGATCTGAATGTACTTGTACTGTTATTGATTGCTGTAATCGTATTCGCTGTTACTTACCTAGTTGTATTCTTTGAACGTGGCCAACGTCGTATCGTCGTTAACTACGCAAAGCGTCAACAAGGTCGTCAGGTATTTGCTGCTCAAAGCACGCACTTACCACTGAAAGTAAACATGGCGGGTGTTATTCCACCAATCTTTGCTAGCAGTATAATTCTGTTCCCTGGTACAATTGCAAGCTGGTTCGGCCAGGGTGAAGGTCCGGTCGCTGATGTGCTACAAGCAATCGCTACAACGTTGACTCCAGGTCAACCTTTATATGCGATGGTTTTAGCTGCGGCTATTATCTTCTTCTGCTTTTTCTACACCGCGTTGGTATTTAACCCGCGTGAAACAGCAGATAACCTGAAAAAATCTGGCGCATTTATCCCAGGTATTCGTCCAGGTGAGCAGACATCTAAATACATTGATAAAGTGATGACACGCCTGACATTGGCAGGTGCTTTGTATATAACCTTTATCTGTCTGGTGCCCGAATTCATGACTATGGCATGGCAAACGCCATTCTATTTCGGCGGTACATCAATTTTGATTATCGTTGTTGTAATCATGGACTTTATGGCACAAGTACAGACGCATCTGATGTCACATCAGTATGATTCTGTGCTGAAAAAAGCAAACCTTAAAGGCTACGGTCGATAAGGTCATTTTACGGAGTTGAGCAATGAAAGTACGTGCTTCCGTTAAGAAAATATGCCGTAACTGTAAAGTTATTAAACGTGCTGGTGTAGTACGCGTAATTTGCAGTGAGCCTAAGCACAAGCAAAGGCAAGGCTAATTAAACAGTCGTGCAGGCTGAGTTATTTACTCGGCCTGTGTTTTTAGTTGTGATTTGGTCTTCGTTTGAGTATCCTTACGGGCTTTTCAAACAGATGATTACCAAATTCAAATATAGGAGATGTGTTAGTGGCCCGTATCGCTGGCATTAACGTCCCTGATCATAAACACGCAGTTATCGGTTTAACTGCTATTTATGGCATAGGTAAGACTCGCTCTAAGGCTATCTTAGCAGCGACTGGTATCGCCGAGACCACAAAAATCGGTGAACTTTCAGACGAAACACTTGACGTATTGCGTGAAGCAGTTGGCAAGTACACTGTAGAAGGTGACCTTCGTCGTGAAGTTACATTAAATATCAAGCGCCTTATGGACCTTGGTTGTTTCCGTGGCCTACGTCACCGTCGTTCGTTACCACTACGTGGTCAACGTACTAAGACTAACGCGCGTACTCGTAAGGGTCCTCGCAAGCCTATCAAGAAATAAGGTGGGGTAGATTATGGCTAAAGCACCAATTCGTCGTAAGAAGGTTAAAAAGCAAGTTGCTGATGGTATGGCTCACGTTCATGCTTCTTTCAACAACACTATTGTAACAATTACCGACCGTCAAGGTAATGCACTATCTTGGGCAACAGCAGGTGGTTCAGGTTTCCGTGGTTCACGTAAATCTACTCCATTCGCGGCTCAGGTTGCTGCAGAGCGTGCAGGTACTGCTGCTCAAGAATACGGTTTAAAAAATCTAGAAGTTTTCATCAAAGGTCCAGGTCCAGGTCGTGAATCTGCTGTACGTGCTTTGAATGCTGCTGGTTACCGTATCACCAACATCACTGACGTGACGCCAATCCCTCATAATGGTTGTCGTCCACCGAAGAAACGTCGCGTTTAACAATAGGTTAGGAGAAATAACATGGCAAGATATTTGGGCCCTAAGCTCAAGCTGAGTCGTCGTGAAGGTACTGACCTGTTCCTTAAGAGCGGCGTAAGAGCTATCGACTCTAAGTGTAAACTTGAGACTGCACCTGGTCAGCACGGCGCTCGTAAAGGTCGCTTATCTGATTACGGTTTACAGCTACGTGAAAAGCAAAAAGTACGTCGTATCTACGGTGTATTAGAAAAGCAATTCCGTAACTACTACAAAGAAGCTGCTCGCCTTAAAGGTAATACAGGTGAAAACTTGTTACAGCTTTTAGAGCAACGTTTAGACAATGTTGTATATCGCATGGGTTTTGCTAGCACACGCGCTGAAGCACGTCAGTTAGTAAGCCACAAAGCGATTTTAGTTAATGGTCGTGTTGTGAACATTCCTTCATACGTAATTACTCCAGAAGATACTGTTGTAATTCGTGAGAAGTCAAAAACACAAGCACGTATCATCGCTGCTCTAGAGTTGGCTGAGCAACGTGAAAAGCCGACTTGGGTTGAAGTTGACGGTAAGAAAATGGAAGGTAGCTTCAAGCGCCTACCTGAGCGTTCAGATCTGTCTGCGGACATTAACGAACAACTAATCGTCGAACTTTACTCTAAGTAAAGTTAAGAGTTAAGAGAGGATAAAATGCAGGGTTCTGTTACCGAATTCCTAAAACCAAGGTTAGTCGATATCGACGCTATCAACCCAACGCGTTCTAAAGTAGTTTTAGAACCATTAGAGCGTGGCTTTGGTCACACTTTGGGTAATGCCTTACGCCGTATACTGTTATCATCTATGCCTGGATGTGCAGTAACTGAAGTAGAAATCGACGGTGTATTGCATGAGTACAGCGCGAAAGAGGGCGTACAAGAAGACATCATTGAAATTCTGTTAAACCTTAAAGGTCTAGCAGTAACTTTAGAAGGCAAAGATGAAGTTTTTCTGACCCTGACTAAATCTGGTGTAGGCCCTGTGACTGCGGCTGATATTCAGCACGATGGTGATGTAACTATCGCCAACCCAGATCACGTTATCTGTCACCTTACGACAGATAGCAGCGAGATCAGCATGCGTATTCGTGTTGAGCGCGGTCGCGGTTATGTGCCGGCATCTAGTCGTTTATCCTCTGATGACGATGAGCGTCCAATTGGTCGTCTGCTGCTTGATGCATCATTCAGCCCAGTTGAACGTATTGCGTACTCGGTTGAATCAGCCCGTGTTGAGCAACGTACAGACTTAGACAAGTTAATCATTGATATGGAAACAAACGGCACTTTAGATCCTGAAGAAGCGATCCGCCGTGCGTCTACTATCTTAGCTGAGCAATTAGATGCATTCGTAGATTTACGTGATGTAACTGAGCCAGAAGAGAAAGAAGAGAAGCCAGAATTCGATCCTATTCTGCTTCGTCCAGTTGATGATCTTGAGCTAACAGTACGTTCAGCAAACTGTTTGAAAGCCGAGCAAATTCAATATATCGGTGATTTAGTTCAGCGCACTGAAGTTGAGCTTCTTAAAACGCCTAACTTAGGTAAGAAGTCTCTAACTGAAATTAAAGACGTGCTAGCTTCACGTGGTCTTTCTCTAGGTATGCGCCTAGAAAATTGGCCGCCTGCAAGCCTAGCTGAATAATCTAAATCACTATATTAGTTTAGTTAGAAGGATAGGGTCATGCGCCATCGTAAGAGTGGTCGTCAATTAAACCGTAACAGCAGCCATCGCAAAGCGATGTTCAGCAACATGGCTGGTTCTTTGGTGAAACATGAAATCATCAAAACAACTTTGCCTAAAGCTAAAGAGTTGCGCCGTGTAATTGAACCTTTAATCACACTGGCTAAGACTGACAGTGTAGCAAACCGCCGTTTAGCGTTTGCTCGCACGCGTGATAATGAAGTAGTTGGTAAATTATTCAGCGAAATCGGTCCACGTAATACAGACCGTCCTGGTGGTTACACTCGTATTCTTAAGTGTGGCTTCCGTGCTGGTGATAATGCACCAATGGCTTATATTGAACTAGTTGGTCGCCCAGCGACAAACGAAGAAGTTCAAGAAGACGCGCAGTCTGCAGAGTAAGTCGTAAAGACACCAAAAAGCCGAGCTTATGCTCGGCTTTTTACTTTCTAAAATTCACTATCAATAAAACAGCTCTATCAACCCCAAACATTACCATACAATCTTGAAGCACCTAGCACCTAGCACCTAGCACCTAGCACCTAGCACCCAGCAATTAAGATCACATATAAAGATCAATTCGCGTTCTTTTATAGTTAAATCACCTTCTATACAACTTAAATACAAGCTCATTTATAAAAAACACTGCCTAAATAGCCATAATACGAGTAATTTAGTGTTATTTTTACCCGTTTCGTTCGTATTTTGCGCGAACAGTTATTTTTTTCATAAAAACTTCAAAAAACAGTTGATCTCAATTCGGATCTCCCTATAATGCGCATCCACCGACACGGCGGACTGCTTACAAAAAAGCAAAACGACG